>NZ_BAAILO010000082.1:34138-104390 GCF_054589115.1 Cupriavidus sp. 8B
GCGCCAGCATGCCGGTCTGCGCCAGCAGCGCGTCGATCGAAATCGTGCCGTAGCGCACCTGGGCGTCGTTGGCGCCGCATAGCTCGCGCGCCATGAACAGCCCGAGGCCGGTGCCCTGGGCGTTGCTGGTAAAGAAGGGCTCGAACAAGGTGCGCTGGTGCTCGCGCGAGACCTCGACGCCATCGTTCCACACGATCAGCTCGGCATGGTGCTGGTCCAGCGCATGAGCCAGCAGGCGGATCGCCCCGGGCAGGCGGCTGCAATAGCGCCAGGCGTTGTCGAGCAGGTTGCCAAGCACTTGCTGCAACTGGGAGGCATCGAAGATGACCGGGCGCGCCACGTCCACCGTGAGCCGGATGGCATTGGCGTTGATCTCGGCCGCACGCGGCACGCGCCGCGCGCCAACCGGGTCGTGGTCCGCGGAGCGGGCGCGCATCTCCAGCCGCCAGCGGCCGACGATATCCGGCAGCGCCTGGTTCAGGTCCACCGTGGTGCGCTCGGTGCGCGGGCGGCGCGACATCTGCAGCACGTCCGACACCACCTGGTCGAGCCGGCGCACATTGTCGTGGATGATGCGCAGCAGCCGCGCATCCACGTCGCCCTCCGCGCGTCCCGCCTCGCCCGGGCGCGCGGCCCGTCGGCTGGTTTCGGCCAGCAGCTCGCTGGCCTGGCTGATGGCCGCCAGCGGATTGCGGATCTGGTGCGCCACGCTGGCCACCAGGCGCCCCATGGCGGCCAGCTTTTCCTGTTGCACCTGCTCGGCGATGCGCTCCCAGCTTTCGATATGGACCAGCACCGTGTCGCGCATCTCGCTGCGCAGCAAGGCCTCGTCCTCCGGGCGCCAGGCCATGGCCTCGCGCTGGGCGATGGCCAGGCGCAGCCGGGCCGCCGCCTCGGGCGCCAGCTCGTTCCAGGTGCCGGTGTTCATGGCGTTCTGCGCACTGAGCGAGACCGACATCGAGGATGCGAAAGTGGATCGCAGGCTGGCCAGCCCCGGCAGCAGGAAGCGCAGCCGCAGCCGCGTATGCAGGATGGGGCCGCGCCCCGAGGATGGCCGCGACGGCAGCGGCAGCAATTGCAGGATGCGCGGCGCGTCGTCTTTGCTGCGCACCCAGTCGCGCAGCATTTCCATCAGCGGCTGCAGGCGGGGAATCTGGCGCAGGTCGAACAGCGCGTCGCGCCCAAAGGCGGGGGCGTCCGTTTGCTTGCCCCGTTCGGCAGGCTGCACGCCAAGCAGCACCACCGCGGCCGGGTTGGCCGCCACCACCACGCCGTTGGCACGCAGCAGCATCACGCCGTCCTGCATGTCGTTGACCATCAGCCGGTTGACCAGCTGCTGCAGGCGCAGCTCCTGCTCGCGCGCCAGCGCCAGCCGCTCCTGCGCGAGCTGGCGGTTGGCCAGCAGGTACATCAGCGAGGCCGCGATCATGAAGACCAGCCCGTACAGCCCCGAGCCCAGCAAACCCGTGTCGGCCTGGCGCAACAGCAAGGTCTGCGCGAAGGGGGCGCTCATCACCACCAGCGCCGAGGCTGCCGCCGCGAACAGCGCGAACAGCAGGCTGGTGAGCGCGCCGGCCTGCAGCGCGGGCAGCAGGAAGATCATGGCGAGCCCCTCGCCGCGTTGGCCCTGCGCGTGAAAGATCAGGCCCAGCAGGGCGAGATCCGCCAGCACCTGGAAGCGCACCCGCAGGTGAAAGCCGCGGCGCCACCAGAGTGTCGCGACCACCATGGCCAGCGCCACCACGGCATAGGGCACGGCCAGCGGCAGCGCGCCCAGCCCGATGCCGAACCCGCTACTCAGTGTCTGCGCGGCGCGCTGCGCCGGCAGCCACGCATAGCCCAGCAGCAGCGCGGCCACCGCCAGCCGGGTCCAGCAGAAATAGCGCAGCAGGCGCCAGTGGAATTCAGGAGGCTCGGGCTGGCGCCACATCGCGGCGAGGGCACGCCAGGCATTCAGGCGGGACCAGAACGAGGCAGGCCCGTTCATGCGGCAGGGCTGTCCGGATCGCTATCGGCCGGCAGGTGGGCGCGCCGGCAGTAATGCAGGCCGCGGTAGGCGATGGCTTCGCCCTGCGGCAGGTGCACGCCGCAGCGCGCGCATTGGACCATGGCTTGCTGCGCGGGCGCAGGCTGGTCGCGGACAGGCGAGCCGTGCGCGGGACCGTGCCGGGCGGCGCGGTCCTCCCGAAGGCGCGCTTGCGCGCGCTGGCGAAGCCACCAGAAACAGCCCAGCAGGACAGCCAGGACAAGGAAGATGCGTGCCATGCCGGCCTCAGATTCGGTGCAGTATGACTTCGATGACGAAGCGGCTGCCAACATAAGCCAGCAGCAGGATGCCGAAGGACGCAATCACCCAGCGCAACGCGGTGCGCCCGCGCCAGCCGTAGAAAGTGCGCCCGGCCAGGATGCCCGCGAACATCGCCCACGACAGCAGCGCGAACACCGTCTTGTGGTCGAGCCGGAAGGCCCGGCCGAACAGTTGCTCGGAGAACAGCAGGCCTGACAGGATCGTCAGCGTCAGCAACACGAAGCCGGCGCCGATCAGGCGGAAAAGCAGCTTCTCCAGCGTCAGCAGCGGCGGCAGCAGGTCGAGCCAGCGGCCCACCCACTGGGCCGGCTCGCTGGCGCTGCCGGCCTGGGGCGAGCGGTTGAAGCCATGCAGGCGGCGTTCCGCCAGCAACATCAGGAAAGCATGGAAGGCGGCCAGCGTGAACAGGCCGTAGGCCACGTTGGCAATGATGAAGTGCAGCTTGAACAGCGGCCGCGCCGCGTAGCCCAGGATCTGTGCGCCGGGAAACGCCAGCGGCATCAGGCTGGCGAGCATGGCCACCGGGACCACGATCAGCCCGAGGCCGGCCAGCGAGAAGAAGAAGCTCTCGATCCAGTAGATGCCCACGCCCAGCCACAGCATGGCCGACAGCGCAAAGGCAAAGCCAAACACCATGCGGTCTGCCGGGAAGATGGTCTCGTGCAGCAGCAGGCCGTGGCTGGCCACCGCGGCCAGCATCAGCGCGTGCCACCAGGCCGGGCGGCCCTCGCCGCGCCCGCCAGTCCCCCCGCCGCCGTGCAGCAGCACGGTGGTCGCCGCGCCCCCAATGGCACCGCCGGTGCCGGCAGCCGATAGCTGCGGGTTACGCGTTGCCCAGCCGTGATAGGCCAGGCCGCAATAGAGAAGTGCCGTCAAGGCATACAGTACAATGGCCATTTGCACAGTTTACCTTAGCGCCCCGTCCCGGTGGCGCCCCGCTTGAGCCGGGCCAAGAGCCAGCCTCAAGCCTCGATCAAGCTCTATCCCCCGGACTTCTGCCATGCTGGACAATCTCACTCAACGCCTGGCGCGGGTCGTCAAGACCATGCGCGGCGAGGCTCGCCTGACCGAAGCCAATACCGCCGAAATGCTGCGCGAAGTGCGCCTGGCCATGCTGGAGGCCGACGTCGCCTTGCCGGTCGTGCGGGAATTCATCGCCCGCGTGAAGGAAAAGGCACTGGGCGAGGACGTGGTGTCCAGCCTGACGCCGGGCCAGGCGCTGGTGGGCGTGGTGCAGCGCGAGCTGACCGCCGTCATCGGCGGCGAGGAAAGCCTGTCCGCCGACAACAAGAGCGGCGAGCTGAACCTGGCGGTGCAGCCGCCCGCGATCATCCTGATGGCCGGCCTGCAAGGCGCCGGCAAGACCACCACCGTCGGCAAGCTGGCCAAGTGGCTGAAGGAAAACAAGAAGAAGAAGGTGCTGACGGTATCGTGCGACGTCTACCGCCCCGCCGCTATCGCCCAGCTCAAGACCGTGTCCGAGCAGGTTGGCGCCGATTTCTTCCCGTCCCAGCCCGACCAGAACCCGGTGGACATCGCGCGCGCCGCGGTGGACTGGGCGCGCAAGCACTACCACGACGTGCTGATCGTCGACACCGCGGGCCGCCTGGGCATCGACGAAGCGATGATGAAGGAAATCGCCGCGCTGCATGCCGAGATCAAGCCGGTCGAAACCTTGTTCGTGGTCGACGCCATGCTGGGCCAGGACGCGGTCAACACCGCGCGCGCCTTCAATGACGCCCTGCCCCTGACCGGCGTGGTGCTGACCAAGCTGGACGGCGATGCGCGCGGCGGTGCCGCGCTGTCGGTGCGCCACATCACCGGCCGCCCGATCAAGTTCGTCGGCGTTGGCGAAAAGCTGGACGGCCTCGAGCCTTTCTACCCCGACCGCATGGCCCAGCGCATCCTGGGCATGGGCGACATCCTCGCGCTGGTCGAGGAAGCCCAGCGCGGCGTGGACATGGAAGCGGCCGAGAAGCTGGCCAAGAAAATCAAGAAGACCGGCGACTTCGACCTGGAAGACTTCAAGGCACAGATCGGCCAGATGAAGAAGATGGGCGGCCTGGGCAGCCTGGTCGACAAGCTGCCGGCGCAGTTCGCCCAGCAGGCGCAGGGCGCCAATATGGACGTGGCCGAGAAGCAGGTGCGCCGCATGGAAGGCATCATCAACAGCATGACGGCCGCCGAGCGCGCCAAGCCCGACCTGATCAAGGCCAGCCGCAAGCGCCGCATCGCCACCGGCGCCGGCGTGCCGGTGCAGGAAGTCAACCGCCTGCTCAACCAGTTCGACCAGATGCAGAGCATGATGAAGAAGCTCAAGGGCGGCGGCATGATGAAGATGATGCGCCAGATGGGCGCGATGAAGGGCGGCATGAAGGGACTCTTCAACCGCTAAGCCATCCGGCACGGCGGCGCCCGCTCCCGGGCGCCGCGCCACCCGCAAAAGACAGAGACTGAGACAGGATCCACATCATGATGACCGCCGAACAGGCCCGCGAACTGTGGGCCAACTCCGAGGAAATCGTCAGCGCCGAGGCCGTCCAGGCATCGCTGGACCGCATGGCGGGCGAGATCACGGAAAAGATGGGCGATACCTTCCCGCTGGTGCTGTCGGTGATGGGCGGCGCAGTCGTCTTCACCGGCATGCTGCTGCCCAAGCTGGCGTTCCCGCTGGAGTTCGACTACATCCACCTCTCGCGCTACAACAACAAGACGGTCGGCGGCGAGATGCAGTGGCGCGTGGCGCCGCGCGAGTCGGTCAAGGGCCGCGCGGTGCTGGTGCTGGACGACATCCTGGACGAAGGCGAAACCATGGCGGCCATCCGCCAGCGCATCATGGACATGGGCGCGACCAATGTCTACGCGGCCGTCCTGTGCGAAAAAGTGCTGCAGAAGGCCAAGCCGATGCACCCGGACTTCTGCGGCTTCACCGTGCCCGAGCGCTATGTCTTCGGCTGCGGCATGGACGCCCACGGCTACTGGCGCAACCTGCCCGCCATCCGGGCCTTGCGCTAAGCCCTCGCGCTCAGGCCTCGCGTTACGGCCTGGCGCTGACGATCGGCCACAGCGAGGCCAGCAGCATCAGCGCCATCGCCACGTTGAACAGGCGCAGCACCCGCGGCTGCGCCAGCCAGCGCCGCATGGCCGAGCCGAACACCGCCCAGATCGCCACGCTGGGCAGGTTGATCACGGCGAACAGGCCGGACAGCAGCAACACATTGAGCCAGACATTGCCGTGCAGCACGTAGGTGCTGCACGCGCCCACCGCCATCACCCAAGCCTTGGGATTGACCCATTGGAACGCGGCCGCCGCCAGGAAGCCCATGGGCTTGCCCACCTCCTGGTCCTGGATGCCCCCCGCCGTCGCCAGCTTCCACGCCAGCCAGGTGAGATAGGCCACCGCCACCACGCGCAGCACCTGCCAGGTCCACGGCAACGTGGCGAACAGCGATCCCAGGCCGAGGCCGACCACCGCCACCATCAGGCCGAAGCCGATGCTGATGCCCAGCACATGGGGCACCGTGCGGGCAAAGCCGAAATTCACGCCCGAAGCCAGCACCATGGTGTTGTTGGGCCCCGGGGTGATCGACGACACAAGGGCAAACGCGCAGAACGCGGCAAACACGCCGGATCCGGCAACAAGCTGGGGGACTGCCATGACAGGCTCCATCACATGCAAAAAGGAATGGCGCTAGTCTAGCCATGGTCAACTGTACAGTACCGGTACAGTTGACCATAAAACTGGCGATACGGCTTGCCGTGTGGCGCCCGCATCATGGCAACCACGGCTTCGCTGCGTTGACGACATCGAGCGCGTTGAGCGCATCAAGTGCATTCACCGCCACGATCAGCGCGATACCCCACAGCACCACGCCGGTCGCCCGCTCCACGCCGCGTACCGAGCGGGCAAAGCGCGCGCGCACCAGCGGATGGCGCACGCCCCAGGCCACCAGCATGTCCCAGCCGAAGACCATGGCGAACATCCAGCCGCCATAGCCCAGCTGGACCGCCAGCGGCGTGCGGGTGCCGGCCAGTACCGAGAACAGGCTGGCGTAGAACAACGCATTCTTGGGGTTGAGCACGGCGGACAGGAATCCCGTCACGAGTTGCGCCGCATACGCGGCGCGGCCGGCGCCCTGCACCTGCTGGCTATCTGTGCCATTCGCACCATTTGCGCCGGGCAGCGCCGTCTCGCCGCTGGCGCGCAGCAGCCGCCAGCCCAGCCAGGCCAGGTACAGGCAACCCGCCCACTGCAGCAGCATGAACACGCCCTGGCTGGCGCGGGTAGCCGCCAGCCCGGCGATGGCCAGCCCGATAAACACGCCGTTGCCCAGTGCAATGCCCAGGCAGACGGCGCTGGCGCGGCCCACGCCATGCACCAGCGCGCTGCGCACTACCAGGAAAAAGTCGGGCCCGGGGCTGAGCAGCGCGAGAAAATGCGCGCCCGCCACCATGGCAAATTGGCCGAGGCCGGAATCAACAGGGAAATCCACGCCAGTCCTTTCGTGTCTTCGGATGAGCACGAAGTCTGGGCCGCAAGAGGGCGGCAAGTATTGGAGAAAATTGCGCGCGACGGCTCAGCCGCTCAGCCGCTCAGCCGCTTCGGCGCTGGTAGCTGCGTGGCGTCAGCGCTACGCGCTGCTTGAAGGCGCGCTGGAAGTGGCTCTGGTCGGAGAAGCCCAGCACCTGGGCGATCTCCGCCGGCGCCCCGCCCGCGCGCAGCAGCTGGCGCGCGTGGTTGATGCGCAGATCCAGCTGATAGGCATGCGGGGTCATGCCGACGTCAGCCCGGAAGGCGCGGATCAGCTGGTAGCGGCTCATGCCGGCGCCGCGCGCCAGCTCCGCCAGCGGCAGCGGCTCGGCATGATGCGCATGCAGCAGCGCGACAAGGCGGGCCAGCCGGGCCTCGGGCGTGAGCGGCTGGCGCGGCGCGCGCACCGCCTGGCGCCGGTCGGCACCGCCGAACAGCGCAGCCACGAAGCCGCCCAGCGCCGCTTCCTTGGCAGCCAGCGTGGCCGCGGAGAACAGCACTTCGTTAAGCCGGCACAGGCTGGCATAGGTGTCCGCCGCGCTGGTGACCCGCACCCGCGCCAGCGCCGCGGGCAACATCGCCACGCCACGCGCCTCCAGCACCGCTGCCGTCCATGCCGGGTCCAGGTGCAGCATCTGGTAGCTCCAGCGCGCGTCCGGCTCTGGATTGCAGGCGTGCACCTGGCCAGCCGGGATCACGACCACATCGCCGGGCGCCAGCGTTACCGACTCGGTCCCGGTGCTGAACAGGCTGTGGCCGCCATCGACGGCGCCGATCGATAACGTGGGATGGGTATGCGGCAGGTAGGCGGCGCCGCTGTCGCTGGCGCAGCGGCTCTCGACATGCGGCATGGCGGGATCGAACCAATAGCGGGCCTGCCGCGTGCCGGCGACTTTGCTGGATTCGGTGGCTCCGGTGCTGCGCGGGCGCATATCAGTCGGTCCGGTATGGACGCTCGCGCAGCCATTTGGTGGCGATCCATTTCTCGCCGGCTTCAACGGGCAGGCCGGCATGCAGGGTGCGCTCGTCCAGCGCGCCGTCGGACTTGCGATAGCTGAAATAGACCGCGTTGCCCTTGACCGGCGCCACCTCCAGGCCAAGCTTGGGAAAGGCGGTAGCGCCGCCCGCCGGCGGGCTGTTCAGGTAGATCACCAGGGTAGCGACGCGTTGCCCGCCGACCTTGAGCTGGCGCGCCTCGCCGGGGCGCTGCGGGTTAAAGAAATCGTAGTGCGGCTGGTACTCGCCGCCGGGCTTGTAGTTGAGGATCTGCAAGCCTTCGCCGCGGTCCGCGGCAATCCCGGTCACCGCGGCGATGCAGTCCTCGATGCGCTCGATCAGCGCATGCTCGCCGACCTGGAACATCGCGCCCAGGCTGGTGCGCGCCTCGATCAGGTTCTCGTCGCCGGTGTCGGGGTTGATCACGGGTGAGCGCGCCAGGCGGCCGCGCGCCAGCTCCACCAGGGCGTCGCACTCGGCATCCGTCAGCAGTTGCTGGAACAGGGTCACGCGCGGCGCCGCGAGCGTGAACAGGATGGGAATCTCGCGGCCGGCGAAATGTGCCGCGTTGCGCTTGCCTTGCACCCCGCGATGGTCCCGGCCACCGGCGTGATCGGCCGCGCGCTCGGCCGGCTTGCCGATGCCCAGCTCCGCGGCCATCTCCGCGGCGTTGTCCGGCGGCGTCCCCCGCACCTCTGCCCGTGCCGCGGCGGACAGCGCCGCGGCCACCGTGGCTTGCGCGAAGGCCTGCTCGTAGCCGGACTGGCACATCGACTGCACCAGTGCCTCGGCGCCAAAGCCCTGCCCGATATGGCGCCGCAGCCAGCGCTCCAGGTCCGCCGAGGAACTGGTGTAGCCCGCCTTGCCGGCGGTGTCGCCAGTGGCGCTGGTGCCGCGGGTGTTGCTCATGAGGGATTGGCCAGCCGCTGCGGCGAGAACGGGTTGCGCGCCGGCGCTTCGGGCGGAAGCACGCGGCTGCGGGTGGCCGTGCCGGTTTCGGGGTCGCCGGCGACGGTGACCGTGGCTTCGGAATACTGCCAGCGCTTCCAGGCTGCCAATACCGCATTGGGATACTCGGGACGGCCGCGGCTGCCGTTATACCGGCCCAGCGCCAGGAACAGGTCGCCCTGCTCGCGGTCCAGGTAGTAGCGCAGGATGGTGCAGCCGTAGCGCAGGTTGCTCTGCAGGTGGAACAGCTTGCGGCTGTCGCTGTCGCCGATGCTGCGCACCCAGAACGGCATCACCTGCATCAACCCGCGGGCGCCGGCCGAGCTGATCGCGTACTTGCGGAAATTGCTCTCGACCTGCACCAGGCCTAGCACCAGCGCGGGTTCCAGCCCGGCGCGCTTGGCTTCATAGTAGGCGGTCTCGATCAGCTCGATGCGCACCTGCGGCTCGGGGATGCGCCCCGCAAGCCGGTGCGACATTTCTTCCAGCCACTTGAGATAGGCCAGTTGCTCGCCGCCGGTGGCGAAAGCGGGGCGCAGCGGGCGGCTGTCGGCAATCGCCGCGGCCAGCGCGCCGCGCACCGAGTCGGCCAGGTCCTCTTCCTTCTGGGCCCCGGCGTGGGCGGCGGCGCTCAGCACCAGCAGCATGCCGGCACTGGCACGCGCCACGCGCAGGCGGCTCAGGCTCAGGTCAGGCAAGCGCAGCGGGTGCAGTAGGCGCATGGCGCTCAGGCGGACAACAGCCCGCGCACGTGGGCAACCACGTCGGCGACCGGCAGCTGGGTGGCTTCGGCGTCGCGCCGTCCCTGGTACTCCACGCGGCCTTCCTTCAGGCCACGGTCGCCCACCACCACGCGGTGCGGCACGCCGATCAGCTCCCAGTCGGCAAACATGGCGCCGGGGCGCTCGCCGCGGTTGTCCAGGATCACGTCGACGCCGGCTGCCAGCAGCTCGGCATGGATACGGTCGGCCTCGGCCTTGACCGCCTCGGAGCGGTCGTAGCCAACCGGGCAGACCACCACCGCGAACGGGGCGATCGATGCGGGCCAGACAATGCCGCGCTCGTCGAAGTTCTGCTCGATGGCGGCCCCCAGGATACGGGTCACGCCAATGCCGTAGCAACCCATCTGCATGGGCTGGGTCTTGCCGTTCTCGTCCAGGAAGGTGGCGCCCATCGATTCCGAATAGCGCGTGCCGAGCATGAACACATGGCCGACTTCGATGCCGCGGCAGATCGCGAGCGTGCCCTTGCCGTCCGGTGAAACGTCGCCTTCCACCACGTTGCGCAGGTCCGCCACCACGGGCTCGGGCAGGTCGCGGCCCCAGTTCACGCCGGTCAGGTGGTAGTCGCGCTCGTTGGCGCCGCAAACGAAGTCGCTCATGTTGGCGACCGTGCGGTCCGCCACCACGTTGACAGGCTTCTTGGCGCCGATGGGGCCCAGGTAGCCCGGGGGCGTGCCGAAGGTCTCGGCGATCTCGGACTCGGTTGCGAAGCGGAACTCGGCCAGGCCGGCCACCTTGGACGCCTTGACCTCGTTGAGCTCATGGTCGCCGCGCAGCAGCAGCAGCCAGATCTGCGTGCCGGCCTCGCCTTCGGTGGCCAGCACGATCGACTTGACCGTGCGTGCCAGCGGGATGCCAAGCAGCTCGGCCACGTGCTCGCACTTGGCCTTGCCCGGCGTGGGCGTGTTGACCATGGCTTCAGCCGGCGCGGCGCGCTGGGCCAGCAGTGGCAGGGCCTCGGCCGCTTCCATGTTGGCGGCG
Source organism: Cupriavidus sp. 8B (assembly GCF_054589115.1). Taxonomy (NCBI): domain Bacteria; kingdom Pseudomonadati; phylum Pseudomonadota; class Betaproteobacteria; order Burkholderiales; family Burkholderiaceae; genus Cupriavidus; species Cupriavidus sp. 8B. The sequence goes on from NZ_BAAILO010000082.1 coordinate 44,685, forward strand.
TAGTCCGAGTCGGGGCAGTAGACGATGGCGTCTTCGCCGGTCTCGGCGATCACGTGGAACTCGTGCGAGCCGGAGCCGCCGATGGCGCCGTTGTCGGCCGCCACGGCACGGAATTCCAGGCCGAAGCGCTGGAAGATGCGCACATAGGCGTCGAACATCTTGTCGTAGGACGCCTTCAGGCCAGCAGTGTCACGGTCGAAGGAGTAGGCATCCTTCATGGTGAACTCGCGTCCGCGCATGATGCCGAAGCGCGGCCGGCGCTCGTCGCGGAACTTGGTCTGGATCTGGTAGAAGTTGATCGGCAGTTGCTTGTAGCTGCGGATTTCGCTGCGGGCGATGTCCGTCACCACCTCTTCGGAGGTAGGCTGGACGGCAAAGTCGCGCTCGTGGCGGTCCTTCAGGCGCAGCAGCTCGGGGCCCATCTTGTCCCAGCGGCCGGTTTCCTGCCACAGCTCGGCGGGCTGGATCACCGGCATCGACAGTTCGACCGCGCCGGCGCGGTTCATTTCCTCGCGCACGATGGCTTCCACCTTGCGGATCACCCGCAGGCCGACCGGCATGTAGCTATAGATGCCAGCGCCGAGCTTCTTGATCATGCCGGCTCGCATCATCAACTTGTGCGACACGATTTCCGCGTCGGAAGGGGCTTCCTTTTGGGTGGAAATGAAGAATTGCGAGGCTTTCATCCGTTACTTTCTCGTGAGGCCATGCCCGCCCTGGCAGGTTCCGTGGGCGAGATGGCGCGAATCCGTGGTGCGCGCGTGCATTATGCAGCGCTTTTTGCTCGGGGAAAACCAGCACCCCGTTGCACAAAGCCCCATTACGCGCTTCCTTTATAATCAACCTAATTCTAAAGGATTCGAGGTGCAGTCATGCTCGATCGTGAAGGCTTTCGCCCGAACGTCGGCATCATCCTCATCAACGCACGGAACGAGGTGTTCTGGGGCAAGCGCATAGGCGAACATTCGTGGCAGTTTCCGCAAGGCGGCATCAAATACGGCGAAACGCCGGAGCAGGCGATGTACCGCGAGCTACATGAAGAAGTCGGTCTGCTGCCCGAGCATGTCAGGATTGTCGGTCGCACACGCGACTGGCTGCGTTATGAGGTGCCGGACAAGTTCATCCGCCGCGAAATCCGCGGCCATTACAGGGGACAGAAGCAGATTTGGTTCCTGTTGCGCATGGCGGGCCGCGATTGCGACATCCGCCTGCGCGCCACCGACCACCCGGAGTTCGATGCCTGGCGCTGGAGCCATTACTGGGTCCCGCTGGACGCTGTCATCGAGTTCAAGCGCGATGTCTATCAGCTTGCGCTGACCGAGCTGTCCCGCTTCCTGCAGCGCAATACCCGCGCGCCGCTGAGCCCCTACGGCACCCATGGCCGGCATGGTTCGGTGCGCGCAGGTTATGCTCGCGCGGGGCTGGACGAGCATCCCGACAGCGTTCCGGACCTGGTGCATCAGGACCTGGCCCACGATCCGGGCCCAATTTCGCCGGCCCAGCCGGCGTCCACAGAACGGAGTACCGATGATTGATTTTGCCGGCCGCGGCTTGCGCCCGAGCCTGCCCGCCGCCTGCTTGCTGGCGGCAACCCTTTGCCTTGGCCTGGCCGGCTGCGGCAGCACGTCCAAGCCGCAACACCTGCCGATGCCCGACGAGTCCGAGGATTACACGCCGAAAAAGGAGTTCAGCATCCTCGACCCGTTCGCCGCGAAGGAATTCAGGGAAGTGGAGACCCCGCTGCCAGCGCCGCCGCGGGATGCGGACCTGATCCCGTTCGAAGTCAGCCCCGCCGGCAACTTTACCTTCGCCGTCGACAGCAAGTCGGTGGCCGTGGGTGCGGACGGCGCGGTGCGTTATACGGTGGTCATCACCGGCGCCGGCGGCATGCGCAACGTGAGCTTTGAAGCCGTGCGCTGCGACACCTTCGAGCGCAAGATGTACGCCACCCTGCCCAGGGGCGCGACCGAGTGGGTACGCAACCGCACCGATGACCGCAGTGGCTGGGTCCAGCTGGCCGGTATCGCGCGCAATAACTATGGCGCGACGCTGGCCAAGGATTTCCTGTGCGAGGGCCGCTCCGCAGCCGGCAAGGCGCAGGACATCGTCAAGGATCTGCGTGGCGAAGCACCGCGCAAGAGCGCGATCGCACGTTGATGGCGGCAACGGCGCAGTAGTACGGCGCCGCTCCATGCAAAAAAGCCCGCGAGCGATCGCGGGCTTTTTTGCATGGTACCTCGGAACAATCAGTCCGCTCAGACCAGTACCAGGTTGTCCCGGTGGATCAACTCGTGCTCGTTCTGGTGGCCAAGCACTCGCTCAATCTCGGACGAGGGCTTGCGCGCGATCAGCTTGGCTTCCGAACTGGAGTAGTTGGTGATGCCGCGCGCCACCTCATGGCCCGCCGCGTCGATGCAGGCAATGACCTCGCCACGCGCGAACTCGCCCTGCACCTCCACCACGCCGATCGGCAGCAGCGACTTGCCGCCGCTGGTCAGCTTATCCACCGCGCCGGCATCGATCACCACCCGCCCACGCAATTGCAGGTGGTCGGCCATCCATTGCTTGCGCGCGGTCAGGCGGCCTGTTGGGGCTAGCAGTTGCGTGCCGATGCCTTCGCCACCGGCAAGCCGCTCCAGCACATTGGCTTCGCGCCCGGAAGCGATCACGGTATGCGCGCCCGATTTGGCGGCGCGCTTGGCGGCCAGGATCTTGGTCAGCATGCCGCCGCGGCCAATCGACGTGCCGGCGCCGCCGGCCATGGCCTCGAGCTCTACCGCGCCGGCCAGCGCCTCGTCCACGAACTCGGCCTGCGGGTTGCTGCGTGGGTCGGCGGTATAGAGGCCGCGCTGGTCGGTCAGGATCACCAGCGCATCGCCTTCGATCAGGTTGGTGACGAGCGCGCCCAAGGTGTCGTTGTCGCCGAACTTGATTTCGTCGGTGACCACGGTGTCGTTCTCGTTGATGATGGGCACGACACCCAGCGACAGCAGCGTCAGCAGGGTCGAGCGCGCATTGAGGTAGCGCTCGCGGTCGGCCAGGTCGGCGTGGGTCAGCAACACCTGGGCGGTGCGGATGCCATAGCGGCCAAACTGGCTTTCGTAGACCTGGGCGAGACCCATCTGGCCCACTGCCGCAGCGGCCTGCAGTTCATGGATTTCCTTGGGGCGCCGGACCCAGCCCAGGCGCTGCATGCCCTCGGCGATGGCGCCGGAGCTGACCAGCACGACTTCCTTGCCGGCCATGCGCAGCTTGGCGATCTGTGCCGCCCAACGGGCGATGGCCTCGTGATCGAGACCCTTGCCGTCGTTGGTCACCAGGCTGGACCCAACCTTGACGACGATACGTTTTGCCTGGGCGATGACCGATTGCATGGTGGGAATCCTGTCTGCTGGGTACTGCTGTTTTGTTTTTGTAGTTAGTTCTGCTCGCCGCCGGACTGGTCGACGTTGTGCAGGCGGTCATCCAGGCGGATGTCCGGCTCGGCCAGTGCGGCGACTTCCTCGGCCTTGATCGCGGCCAGGTGGTCCTTGATCGCGTAGATCAGTTCGCGGCAGCCTTCGCCGGTCAGGGCGGAGATGCGGAACACCGGGCCCTTCCACTTGTAGCGTTTGACGAAGTCCTTGACGCGCGCATCGCGCTCTTCCTCGGGCACCACGTCCAGCTTGTTGAGCACCAGCCAGCGCGGCTTTTCGTACAGGCTTTCATCGTACTTCTTCAGCTCGTTGACGATGGCGCGGGCCTCGGCCACCGGATCCACGGCTTCGTCGAACGGCGCCAGGTCGACGATGTGCAGCAACAGCCCCGTGCGCTGCAAGTGGCGCAGGAACTGATGGCCCAGCCCGGCGCCTTCCGCCGCGCCCTCGATCAGGCCGGGGATGTCGGCCACCACGAAGGACTGCTCGTGATCGACCCGCACCACGCCCAGGTTGGGATGCAGCGTGGTGAAGGGATAGTCGGCCACCTTCGGGCGCGCATTGGAGATGTGCGAGATAAAGGTCGACTTGCCGGCGTTCGGCATGCCCAGCAGGCCCACGTCGGCCAGCACCTTCAGCTCCAGCTTGATCATGCGGCGCTCACCCGGCTTGCCGTCCACCTGCTGGCGGGGCGCGCGGTTGGTACTGGACTTGAAGTGCAGGTTGCCCCAGCCGCCCAGGCCACCCTCGGCCAGGCAAACGGTCTGGCCATGCTCGGTCAGGTCGGCGATCAGTTCGCCGGAATCCATGTCCAGGATCTGCGTGCCGACCGGCATGCGCAGGTTCACATCTTCGCCGCCCGCGCCATAGCAATCGGCGCCCCGGCCATTCTCGCCGTTGCGCGCCACGTGCTTCTTGGCGTAGCGGAAGTCGATGAGCGTGTTGATGTTGCGGTCGGCCACCGCGTAGACGCTGCCGCCGCTACCGCCGTCGCCACCGTCGGGGCCACCGAAGGGCACAAATTTCTCGCGCCGCATCGATGCGCTGCCATTGCCGCCGTTGCCGGCGATGACTTCAATTCTGGCTTCGTCGATGAACTTCATGATGACCTTCCGTGGTGTAGCGACCGCAAAGCGCGCGCCCGGCCGGGATGGCAGGGCCGCGGGCGCGGCGAATGGCGACAATGACATTGTCGCCAGAAAAGAAAAAGCCCCGCAAGTACTGCGGGGCCTTCATGCTGCAAAGGCTGTGATCAGACTGCCGGAACGACGCTGACCTGCTGCTTCTTGGCAGCGCCCTTGACGGCGAACTGCACGTGGCCGTCGACGAGAGCAAAGAGGGTGTGATCCTTGCCAATGCCAACGTTATCGCCCGGGTGCACGCGGGTACCGCGCTGACGCACGATGATGCTGCCGGCGTTGATGGCTTGACCACCAAACACCTTGACGCCCAGACGCTTCGATTCGGAATCGCGGCCGTTCCGTGTGGAACCGCCGCCCTTTTTCTGTGCCATGACTAACTCCTGTCGCTTTACTTTACCTAGTTACGCTTGAATTCGATGTCGACGATGACTGAGCACCGGCTCAGCCAATGATCTCTTCGATGCGCAGCTCGGTGTAATTTTGACGATGGCCTTGACGCTTTTGATAGTGCTTGCGACGGCGCATCTTGAAGATCTTCACCTTATCGTGACGACCTTGGGAGATAACGGTAGCCTTGACGGAAGCCCCGCTAACCAGCGGCGTACCAAACTTGAGTTGGTCGCCTGCGCCCACTGCGAGCACCTGGTCGAGCGTGATTTCTGCGCCAATGTCTGCCGGTATCTGTTCTACTTTAAGTTTTTCGCCAGCAGCAACCTTATATTGCTTGCCGCCGGTTTTTACGACCGCGTACATTGTCGAACCTCTCGATGTGAAATAAAACGCCGAAAGCCAACGCCGGCGCGCCCTTGCGTCCGTTTCATCCCGCTGCTCCAATCAGCAAAAGGCAAGGAAAACAGACAAGCCGGACGGCCCAATTGGCCCGGTTATCTCCCACCAGCGCATCTGCAGACAACACAAAGCGGCCGGAGGAAACCCACGATTCTATACCAAAGCCGGGAAAAGTACAAAGAAAACAGACACATAGCCTGCCCGGCGTCGCGTGGCGCCGCCTGAAGCACTTCCCCGCCCGTTCTGGTCAGATCAGGTCCGCGAGCAGGAAACCGGCCAGGGCGGCGAAAGCTGCCCACAATGCGGTTCGCCGCAGCTTGCGGCGCGAGGAGGATTGTTGCTGGGTCATGGCGGCATTATAGGTCCCCGGGATCGCCGCCCCCGCTCTACGCGCAGCGCGACTGCGCGCCTTGTCGCACCCCCCGTTCAGGGGACATACATACACCCGCATGGCTTATAATCGGCGGGTTTTGCGTAACGGTGAACATCTTGTCCCAGTCTTCCGCCACTGCCTTGCTTGCCCCGGTCGCTGCCGACATGCGCGCCGTTGATTCGGTTATCCGCCAGCGCCTCGCCTCGGAGGTACCCCTGATCGAGCAGATCGGCGAGTACATCATCAGTGCGGGCGGCAAGCGCCTGCGCCCGGTGATCCTGCTGCTGTCCGCGCGGGCCTTCGGTTACGACGGCAACCGGCACCACGAACTGGCCGCCGTGGTCGAGTTCATCCACACCGCCACGCTGCTGCACGACGACGTCGTCGACGAGTCGGAGCTGCGCCGCGGCCGCCAGACCGCCAATGCGGTCTTCGGCAACGCCGCCAGCGTGCTGGTAGGCGACTTCCTCTATTCCCGTGCCTTCCAGATGATGGTGGACGCCGGCAGCATGCGCATCATGGAGATCCTCTCCAATGCCACCAATGTGATCGCCGAAGGCGAAGTGCTGCAGCTGCTGAACATGCACGACCCCGACGTCACGGTGGAGCGCTACCTGCAGGTGATCCGCTACAAGACCGCCAAGCTCTTCGAAGCCTCGGCCCAGCTCGGCGCCGTGCTGGCCGGCGCGGACGCGGCCACTGAAGAAGCCGCCGCGGAATACGGACGGCGCATCGGCACCGCGTTCCAGCTGATCGACGACATGCTGGACTACACCGCCAGCGCCGAGCAGATGGGCAAGAATGCCGGCGACGACCTGCGTGAAGGCAAGCCCACCCTGCCACTGCTGCACCTGCTCGAGCACGGCACCGCGGAACAACGCACGCTGGCCCGCGAAGCCATCGTGCAAGGCGGCACCGAGCATTTCGATGCGGTGTTCACCGCAATCCACGCCTGCGGCGCGCTCGAGGTCACCTTCCAGGCTGCCCAGCGCGAAGCCGAAGCCGCGGAGAAAGCCGCCCAGCAGTTCCCCGACTCCCCATTGAAGCAAACGCTGATCGACCTGTGCGCGTTCTCGCTGCAACGGCAGTCCTGATGCCAAAGCGCCTCGTGCGGGCGTCCTCTTCCATTCCGGAAAAAAGGCTGCTACACTTGTGTGCTTTCGCGCTGCAGCAGTAATTAAGCAGCTAGTAATTAGGCAGGCAGCGCAGAGAAAAACAAACGGGGTGTAGCTTAGCCTGGTAGAGCGCTACGTTCGGGACGTAGAGGCCGGAGGTTCGAATCCTCTCACCCCGACCAGTTTCACGGTCGACAAGACCGTACAAAAAAGGCCGCACAGCAATGTGCGGCCTTTTTTCATTGGCGCACCCGGCTCGCCGATCCTGATTCCCACCCCTTGCGCATCCCCCCGCGCAAGTAGGGTTGCGCCCGTGTCGCGCAAACGCCAACACCCTTTCCGGCTCGCCTTTACAAAAAGTGACCCCGGCGGCAAACTGCCCCGATTCGGGGTCCTCGGCCGCTTGCGGCCAATCGTTTTTTGCCATGACACTTGGTCTAGCTCTTGCACAGAGCCGGCGTATCGCGCCGGCCCTGCTCGCCCAGCTTGAACAGTCGGCACGAGAAAAAAAGTCGCAGCTGATCGACGAGATCATCGCCAGCGGCACCATGACTGCACATGATGTGGCGATCTTCGCGGCTGATAAATATCAGCTGCCGCTGATCGATCTGAATCAGTACAACCTCAACAAGGTGCCGCCGGCGCTGGCGGGCAATCGCGAGTTCCACGCGCACCGCCTGCTGCCGCTGGGCCGGCGCGAGAACCGCCTGGTGCTGGCATTGTCCGACCCGGGCAACCAGGCCGGGCTCGATGCCATCAAGCAGAAATACAACCTGCCGGTGGAACCCGTCGTGGTCGAGCACGACAAGCTGATGCAATACGTGCGCTCGGCTTCCGACGACAGCGGCGGCACGATCAAGTCGATCGGCCCGGGGCACGTCGAGCGCAAGCTGATCGACTACGACCCGGTGGCGTCCGCCGGCGCGCTGCGCAACAAGACCGCGGCCGACATCGACGACGCACCGGTGGTTCGCTTCCTGCACAAGCTGCTGACCGAAGCCTTCCATCGCGGCGCCTCCGATCTCCACTTCGAGCCGTTCGAGACCTTCTACCGCATCCGCTTCCGGGTCGATGGCGTGCTGCAGGAAGTGGCACGGCCGCCGGTGGATATCCGCGACAAGATCTCCACCCGGATCAAGGTGCTGTCGCGCCTGGACATCTCGGAAAAGCGCGTGCCGCAAGACGGCCGCATGAAGCTGCTGATTGCGCTGCCCAAGGAAAAAGGCGGCGACAAGGACGGCAAGGACAGCAAAGACGGCAAGGAGCCGAAGGAAACCGTGGAGAAGGCGATCGATTTCCGCGTCTCCACGCTGCCGACGCTGTTCGGCGAGAAGATCGTGATCCGGATCCTGGAGTCGTCGTCCGACAAGCTCGACATCGACCAGCTCGGCTACGAGCCGGCGCAAAAGGCGCTGCTGCTGGACGTGATCAAGCGCCCCTACGGCATGGTGCTGGTGACCGGCCCCACCGGCAGCGGCAAGACGGTGTCGCTGTACACCTTCCTGAACCGGCTGAACCAGGGCGACATCAATATCTCGACCGCCGAGGATCCGGCGGAAATCCAGTTGCCCGGCATCAACCAGGTCAACGTCAACGAAAAAGCCGGCCTGACTTTCTCCGCCGCGCTGCGCTCTTTCCTGCGCCAGGATCCCGACATCATCATGGTCGGCGAAATCCGCGACCTGGAAACCGCCGACATTTCCATCAAGGCGGCCCAGACGGGCCACCTGGTGTTCTCGACGCTGCATACCAACGACGCGCCGACCACGCTCACGCGCCTGATGAACATGGGTGTCGCGCCCTTCAATATCGCGTCCAGCGTGCTGATGATCACCGCGCAGCGGCTGGCGCGGCGGCTGTGCACCTGCAAGCGGCCCGGAGAGCTGGCGCGCGAGGTGCTGGCCGACGCCGGCTTCCAGGACCAGGATCTCGACGGCAGCTGGCAGCCTTACCACCCGGTCGGGTGCGAGCGCTGCAACGGCAGCGGCTACAAGGGCCGCTGCGGCATCTACCAGGTGATGCCGATCACCGAGCCGATGCAACAGATCATCCTCGCGCATGGCACGGCGCTGGAAATCGCCGAACAAGCGCGTAAAGATGGCGTGCTATCGTTGCGCGAAGCTGGCCTGGCCAAGGTGAAGCAAGGTCTCACCTCGCTTGAAGAAGTGCTGGCCACAACAAATATGTAAAACAACAAGAGATGTCATTAGGGGTCAATCATGGCGACACGCGCACCAGCCGCCGCCGCTCGCAAGGCGGCTGCGCCCAAGGGGAAACCAGGGCGTAAAGCGCCCACGCAGTACCTCTTCGAGTGGGAAGGCAAGGACCGCAAGGGCAAGGCGTTCTCGGGCGAGCTGCGCGCCGAGAGCCAGGCCGAGGTCAATGCCACGCTGCGAAAGCAGGGGCTGACGGTCGTCAAGCTGAAAAAGCGGCGGGCCGCGCGCGGGAAAAAGATCACCCAGAAGGACATCGCGTACTTCACGCGCCAGCTCTCGACCATGCTCAAGGCGGGCATCCCGCTGCTGCAATCGATCGACATCATCGCGCGCGGGCATGCCAACCCCAACTTCACCCAGCTGCTGTCCGAGATCCGCTTCGACATCGAATCCGGCAGCAGCATGGCGCAGGCCTTCCGCCGCCATCCGCGCTACTTCGACACGCTCTACTGCAACCTGATCGACGCCGGCGAGCAGGGCGGTATCCTGGACGCCCTGCTGGAGCGCTTGTCGCTCTACATGGAAAAGACCATCGCGCTGAAGAGCCAGATCAAGTCGGCCATGATCTACCCGATCGCCGTACTGACCGTGGCCTTCGCGGTGACGGTGATCCTGATGATCTTCGTGATCCCGGCGTTCAAGGGCGTGTTCTCCAGCTTCGGCGCCAACCTGCCGGCGCCGACCCTGGTCGTGATTGCCATGTCGGACTTCTTCGTCGACCACTGGTACCTGATCATTGGCGCGCCGGTCATCGCCATCACGATGTATATACGCGGGCTAAAACGCTCGGAGAAGGTCCAGCGAGCCAGCGACCGCCTGCTGCTCAGGCTGCCGATCTTCGGCTCGCTGTTCCGCAAGGCGGTGATCGCCCGCTGGACCCGCACGCTTGCCACCATGTTCGCCGCCGGCACGCCGCTGGTGGAGTCGATGGATTCGGTCGCCGGCGCCGCCGGCAACTGGGTGTACTACGACGCTACCAAGGAGATCGAGCAATCGGTGCGCATCGGCACCAGCCTGACCAACGCCATGCAGGCCACCCATGTGTTCGACAGCATGGTGCTGCAGATGACGCAGATCGGCGAGGAATCCGGCGCGCTGGACAACATGCTGCTGAAGGTGGCGGAGTTCTACGAGCGCGAGGTCGATGACGCTGTTGCCGCCATCTCCAGCCTGATCGAGCCGCTGATCATCGTGGTGCTGGGCGTGCTGATTGGCGGCATGGTGGTGGCGATGTATCTTCCGATCTTCAAACTGGGACAGGTGGTGTAAGCCATGTGGCTGTTTTCCGCGGACGGCGCCAGTGGCGCGATTTCTTCACTGGCTGCCCCCGCGCAGACCATTGCCGAGCTGGCGGCGCTGCCGCCCTGGTTCCTGGTGGCCGCCGCCGCGCTGATCGGCTTGCTGGTCGGCAGCTTCCTCAACGTGGTGGTGCACCGCCTGCCGCGCATGATGGAGCGTGATGAAGCCAACTACATCGCGTCGCTGCGCGACGACCCGCTCCCCCACCCCGAGCCCTACAACCTGATGGTGCCGCGCTCGGCCTGCCCGCACTGCGGACACGCCATCGGCGCGCTGGAGAATATCCCGGTACTGAGCTACCTGTTCCTGCGCGGGCGCTGCTCGTCGTGCGCCGCGCCCATCGGTGCGCGCTATCCGCTGATGGAAGCGGGCACCGCGCTGCTCACCGCGCTGGCTGCGGCGCACTTCGGCCCGACCTGGCAGGCTCTCGCGGCCATCGCCCTGATCTGGGCCCTGATCGCCCTCACCCTGATCGACGCGGACACGCAGCTGCTGCCAGACCAGATCACGCTGCCGCTGGTGTGGCTGGGCCTGCTGCTCAATCTTGGCGGGCTGTTTGCCCCGCTGGCCGATGCCGTGATCGGCGCGGCCGCCGGCTACCTGCTGCTGTGGACGGTGTACTGGATCTTCAAGCTGGTGCGGGGCAAGGAAGGCATGGGCTATGGCGACTTCAAGCTGATGGGCGCGCTGGGCGCCTGGTTCGGCTGGCAGGCCCTGCCCGCGCTGGTGCTGCTCTCCTCCGTGGTGGGGCTGGTATTCGCGCTTGCCAATATCGCGCTGCGCCGTCAGGATCGCGATACGCACTTCGCCTTCGGCCCTTATATCGCCGGAGCCGGGCTGCTTGTGCTGTTCGTTGGGCCCAATGTGCTGCCGCTGGGCATCATTGCTGGCTGAACCGGCGCCGGCTGCCTGAAGGCGGCCCTTGTCAAACCCACCGCAAGCTTCGAGACCCACATGCTGCAAATCGGACTGACCGGAGGCATCGGCTCCGGCAAGACCCGCGTGGCGGACCTGTTCGCCGCGCGCGGCGCCGCCCTGATCGATACCGACCTGCTCGCGCACGAGATCACCGCGCCGGGCGGGCTGGCCATCCCTGCCCTGCTGGAAGCCTTTGGCCCCGCCTGCCTGCGCGCCGACGGCGCCATGGATCGCAATGCCATGCGCGAACTGGTGTTCTCGGACCCGGCGGCCAAGGCCCGGCTGGAGGGCATCACCCACCCCCTGATCCGCCAGCTGACCGAGGCGCGCGCGGCCGCGGTCCATGCCTCCGGGCTGCACCCCTACCTGATCTACGTGGTTCCGCTGCTGGTCGAATCGGGCTCATGGCGCGCGCGGGTGGACCGGGTGCTGGTGGTGGATTGCAGCGAGGCCACGCAGGTTTCCCGGGTCATGGCGCGCAACGGCTTTTCCCAGGGCCAGGTCGAGGCCATCATGGCCAGGCAGGCCAAGCGCAGCGAACGCCTGGCCGCCGCCGACGATGTGGTCGACAACGAAGGCCCGCCGGAAGCCCTGCCCGCGCAAGTGGATCGGCTCGACCAGCTGTACCGCAGCCTGGCCGGCGCCTAGGCAGCCATGGGGAGCCATAGGCAGAGTGGCTGGCAGCATCCGGCACCATCCTTGTGCGGTGCTGCATGCGACACCTCAAGTCGGCTGTTTCATTGTCCTGATTGGCGGTCTCGCATAGAATGCGCTGGAATCACGCGGGAAATGGCCGCATACTGCCGATATCGAGGGCCCAGGCCGATTCACATCGCGCAGCCCCGGATGCACCGGAAGCCTCACCGCTCCGGCAATGCCGCCCGGGTCAGATTGCCCACCCGCCAACCCGCCCTGTTGCACGGATACACCCATTGATTCTGTACGAATATCCTTTTAACGAACGCATCAGGACTCTCCTGCGCCTGGAAGACCTGTTCGATCGGCTGGATTATTTTCTCGGCCAGGATCACGCCCTGCAGCATCACGTGGCGTTGACGACGCTGTTCGAGATCATCGACGTCGCCGGCCGCGCTGACCTGAAGACCGACCTGCTCAAGGAACTGGAACGCCAGCGCCAGGCGCTTGCCGCGCTGCGCGCCAATCCGCAGATCGACCAGGGCGCGCTGGATGGCGTCATCAGCGAGATCGAGCAAGCGATCGCCCAGCTCAACCAGTTGGTTGGCAAGGCCGGCCAGCTGCTGACCGACAATGAGTGGCTCACCAGTATCCGCAGCCGCGCCATTATCCCGGGCGGCACCTGCGAGTTCGACCTGCCGGCCTATTACGCGTGGCAGCACCGCCCCCCCGAAGAGCGACGCGCGGACATACTCAAGTGGGCGCGCCCGCTGGTGCCGCTGCGCTTTGGCACCAACACCGTGTTGCGCCTCTTGCGCGAGTCCGGCCAGAGCGGCAAGGTTATCGCCACCGGTGGCAGCTACCAGCAGATGCTGTCCGGGCGCAGCTACCAGCTGATGCAGGTGCTGCTGGACGAATCGCTGCTGGCCTTCATCCCCGAGATGAGCGCCAACAAGTACATGCTGTGGGTCCGTTTCACGCAGCAGGATGGCGACTTGCGTCCCCGTTCGGTCGACGCCGACATCCCCTTCCTGCTCAAGCTCTGCAATTTCTGAAGCAATGACAACCGTAGTCAAATGCCCCACCTGCGGCACGGACGTGGCCTGGGTACCCGAGAATAAATTCCGTCCCTTCTGCTCGAATCGCTGCAAGCAGATCGACCTGGGCGCGTGGGCGGCCGAGAAATACGTGATCGGCGGCAAACCCGGCGAGGAACCCTCGCCGGACGAGGACGACGAGGATTAAGCACCGCGAGGCCGTTGCGGCCCCGACGGTTCAGGCGGCGCCGCTCTCGGCAGCCAGCCAGTCCACCACGGGGATCGTTGCGGGCAGCAAGGGCCCCACGTCCACCGGCGCAGATTGCCACGAGAAGGCCTGCCCCTCGCGGCCGACCAGCTCGCCCGCCCACGCCGTGACCTTGCAGAAATGCAGGCGCACGTAGGCATGCGGGTAGTCATGCTCCAGCACGTGCCAGCGCACGCTCGCGCCCACCTCGATGCCGAGCTCCTCGTGCAGCTCGCGCGCCAGCGCTTGTTCCACTGATTCACCGGGCTCCAGCTTGCCGCCCGGGAATTCCCAGTAGCCTTCATAGGGCTTGCCCGCTGGCCGCTGGGCCAGCAGGAAGCGCCCGTCGGGCTGCACCAGCACGCCGACGGCAACCTCGGTCACCTTGCGCGCCGGCGCCGCTGCATCGGTCACTTGCGATGCCTCGCTCATGCCTGGCCGTCCTGCGCCGAGGCAACGAACGGCTTGCCATGCTTGCCGCCCCAGTCACGGGCGAACTGCCATGCCACCCGGCCCGAGCGCGAGCCGCGCTCCAGCGCCCACACCAGCGCATCGCCGCGCGCGGCGGCGATGTCTTCTGTGCTGCAGCCAAAGTGTCCGAGCCAGTGGCCGACGATGGTCAGGTACTCGTCCTGCTTGGGCGGGTAGAACGACAGCCACAGCCCGAAACGCTCGGACAGCGAGATCTTTTCCTCCACCACTTCGCCGGGATGGATCTCGCCATCGTCGGTATGGCGGTAGGTCTCGTTGTCCTTCATGTACTCGGGCAGCAAATGGCGGCGGTTGGAGGTGGCGTAGATCAGCACATTGTCCGACTGCGCGGCCACCGAGCCGTCCAGCGCCGACTTCAGCGACTTGTAGCCCGACTCGCCCTCTTCGAACGACAGGTCGTCGCAGAAGATGGCAAAGCGCTCGGGACGCCCCGACAGCTGTTCGACGATATCGCCGAGGTCGCCCAGGTCATCCTTGTCCACTTCCACCAGCCGCAGGCCATCCTTGACGAAAGCATTGAGGCAGGCCTTGATCAGCGAGGACTTGCCGGTGCCGCGCGCGCCCGTCAGCAACACGTTGTTGGCCGGCAGGTGCTGCACGAACTGGCGCGTATTGGCGACGATGGCGTCCTTCTGCCGCTCGATGTTCTTCAGGTCGTCGAGATGGATCGGCGGCAACTGGCGGATCGCCTGCAGGTAGCCGATGTTGCCGAACAGGCTCTGCCGCTTGCGCCAGCGGAATGCGACGGCCTGCTCCCAGTCAGCGTCGGTCAGCTGGGGCGGCAACCATTGTTCAAGGCGGGCGAGGAAACTATCGAGGCGGGCAGCAAGGTCTGACATGGCGGCTTGGGGGAAGGCGGATCGTTGGCAGGAATGCGAGCGGATGGCGTGCCGCGCCCGCGCTGGCGGGAGCGGCACAAACGCGATGGTGCTTACGAGCGATAGTCCGCGTTGATCGAAACGTAGTCGTGCGACAGGTCGCAGGTCCAGACCGTGGCGGTGGCGTCGCCACGGCCGAGCGCGATGCGCACGGTGATTTCCGCCTGCTTCATCACGCGCTGGCCGTCTTCCTCACGATACTCGGGGTTGCGGCCGCCGTCGCGCGCGACCAGGACATCGTCCAGCCACAGATTGACACGCTCCACTTCGAGATCGTCCACACCGGCATAGCCCACCGCGGCCAGGATGCGGCCCAGGTTGGGGTCCGAGGCGTAGAAGGCGGTCTTGACCAGCGGCGAATGCGCCACCGCATAGGCGATCAGGCGGCATTCGGCCACGTCCTTGCCGCCCTCGACCTGGATGGTCATCAGCTTGGTGGCGCCTTCGCCATCGCGCACGATCATCTGCGCGAGTTCCTGCGACAGGTCGGTCAGCGCGGCGCGCAGCGCCTCGAAATCCGCCCCCTCGGCACGCTCGATGGCCGGCGCGCCGGCCTGGCCGCTCGCGATCAGCACAAAGGAGTCGTTGGTGGAGGTATCGCCGTCGATGGTGATGCTGTTGAAGGACCGGTCCGCGGCAAACGACACCAGTGCTTGCAGCACATCCTGCGACACGGTGGCATCGGTGGCGACAAAGCCGAGCATGGTCGCCATATTGGGGCGGATCATGCCCGCGCCCTTGCTGATGCCGGACAGCGTCACGGTCTTGCCGCCAATCAGCACGGTGCGCGAGGCGGCCTTGGGCTGGGTGTCGGTGGTCATGATCGACTCCGCCGCGGCCAGCCAGTTGTCGGGCCTGGCATTGGCGATGGCGGCGGGCAGCGCGGCGGTGATGCGGTCCACCGGCAGCGGCTCGAGGATCACGCCGGTCGAGAACGGCAGGACTTGCTCAGGTGCAATGCCGAGCTGCGCGGCCAGCGCATCGCAGGTGGCGCGCGCATTGGCCAGGCCGGGCTCGCCGGTGCCGGCGTTGGCGTTGCCGGTGTTGACCACGATTGCGCGGATGCCCTTGCCCGCGGCCAGGTGCTCGCGGCAGACCTGCACCGGCGCGGCGCAGAAGCGGTTGCGGGTGAACACGCCCGCCACGGTGCTGCCTTGGGCAATGCGCACCACCAGCACGTCCTTGCGGTTGGCCTTGCGGACACCCGCTTCGGCCCAGCCAAGCTCAACGCCGGCGACGGGTTTCAGGTTTTCTGCCAGCGGCAGGGGCAGGTTGACGGCCATGTGCGTTCCTCTATGCGTTCGACGTTGCTGGTTTTGCTCGTTTTGCTCATGCCAGGGGCCGCGGGTTCCACTTGATGCAACGTAATGCACCGCCCCTGACGAACATGCCCGCTTGCGCGGGCATGTTTGCTGACTTCACGGTGCGCGGCTTAGCTGAGCTTGCCGTGGCACTGCTTGAACTTCTTGCCGGAGCCGCATGGGCAGGGATCGTTGCGCCCCACCTTGGCCATGCCCGCGGCTTCCGCCGCGGCGGCGTAGGCAATGCCGGCGCGCTCGGGCGCGGTGCTGCCCACGCTTTCCGCACCCTGGGTGGCCTCCTCGAACTCATCATGCTTGTACTGCACGTTGGCGAGGTGCGACAGGCCTTCCTCGATCTGCTCCGAGGCTTGCTCGAGTTCTTCCGGCGACTGGATCTGCACGTTGAAGATCACGCGCGTGACTTCCACCTTGATCACGTCCAGCAGGCGGGCGAACAGCTCGAACGACTCGCGCTTGTATTCCTGCTTGGGATCCTTCTGCGCATAGCCGCGCAGGTGGATGCCCTGGCGCAGGTGATCCAGCGCTGCCAGGTGTTCACGCCAGTGCGTGTCGATGCTTTGCAGCATCACCGAGCGCTCGAAGCCGGCAAAGGATTCGCGGCCGACCTGGTTGACCTTGGCGTCGTAACGCTCGTCGGCCGCGCGCATGATCTTGTCCAACAGCACCTCGTCCTCGATGCTCTGGGCGGCTTCGATGGTCGCGGCGAGCGGCACTTCCAGGGACCATTCCTCGCGCAGCTTGGTCTCCAGGCCCTTGATGTCCCACTGCTCTTCCATGGTGTCGGCCGGCACGTGGTCGCGGAACATCTCGACCAACACGCTCTGGCGCAGGTTCTTCACCATCTCGCCAACGTCGTGCGACTCGAGCACTTCGTTGCGCAGCTTGTAGATTTCCTTGCGCTGGTCGTTGGCAACGTCGTCGTACTGCAGCAGTTGCTTGCGGATATCGAAGTTGCGGCCTTCCACCTTGCGCTGGGCGGATTCGATCGAGCGCGTGACGATGCCCGCTTCGATCGGCTCGCCTTCCGGCATCTTCAAGCGTTCCATGATGGCGCGCACGCGGTCGCCGGCAAAGATGCGCAGCAACTGGTCGTCCAGCGACAGGTAGAAGCGGGACGAGCCCGGATCGCCCTGGCGGCCGGCACGGCCGCGCAGCTGGTTGTCGATACGGCGCGACTCATGGCGCTCGGTGCCCACGATATGCAGGCCGCCGGCGGCCTTGACCTGCTCGTGCAGCGACTGCCACTCGCCTTCCAGATGGGCGATGCGCGCGGCCTTGTCGGCCTCGGAGAGGCTCTCGTCGGCTTCGATGAAGCCAGCCTGCTTCTCCACGTTGCCACCCAGCACGATGTCGGTGCCCCGGCCCGCCATGTTGGTGGCGATGGTGATCATCTTGGGGCGGCCGGCCTGTGCCACGATCTCGGCTTCGCGCGCGTGCTGCTTGGCGTTGAGCACCTGGTGCGGCAGCTGGGCCTTGCCGAGCAGGCCGGACAAGTATTCCGAGGTCTCGATCGAGGTGGTGCCCACCAGCACGGGCTGGCTGCGCTCGTAGCAATCGCGGATATCGCGCACCACGGCATCGTAGCGTTCGTTCGAGGTCTTGTAGATCTGGTCCTGGAAGTCCTTGCGCTGGGCGCCACGGTTGGTGGGGATGACCACCACTTCCAGGCCGTAGATCTCCTGGAACTCGTAGGCTTCCGTATCGGCCGTGCCGGTCATGCCGGACAGCTTCTCGTACATGCGGAAGTAGTTCTGGAACGTGATCGTCGCCAGCGTCTGGTTTTCCTGCTGGACCGTCACGCCTTCCTTGGCTTCCACTGCCTGGTGCAGGCCGTCGGACCAGCGCCGTCCGGTCATCAGGCGGCCGGTGAACTCGTCGACGATGACGACTTCGTCGTTCTGCACCACATAGTGCTGGTCGCGATGGAACAGGCTCTGCGCGCGCAGCGCGGCGTAGAGGTGATGCATCAGCGTGATGTTCTGCGGCGCGTAGAGCGATTCGCCCTCGCCGATCAGGCCTTGCTGCGCCAGGATCTCTTCCGCCTTCTCGTGGCCAGCCTCGGTCAGGTAGACCTGATGGCCCTTTTCGTCGACGAAGTAGTCGCCCGGCTTCTCGACGCCCGTGCCGTCGGCCTTTTCCTCGCCGATCTGGCGCACGAGCAGCTTGGGCACGCCGTTCATGCGCTGGTACAGGTCGGTCTGGTTCTCCGCCTGGCCCGAGATGATCAGCGGGGTGCGCGCTTCGTCGATCAGGATCGAGTCCACCTCGTCGACGATGGCGTAGTTCAGCGGACGTTGCACGCGCTGGCCAGGATCGTAGACCATGTTGTCGCGCAGGTAGTCGAAGCCGAACTCGTTGTTGGTGCCGTACGTGATGTCGGACGCATAGGCCGCTGCCTTCTGGTCATGCGGCATCTGCGACAGGTTCACGCCGACCGACAGGCCGAGGAAGTTGTACAGGCGCCCCATCCACTCGGCGTCACGCTGGGCCAGGTAGTCGTTGACCGTGACAACGTGCACGCCGCGGCCGGTGATGGCATTGAGGTACACCGGCAGCGTCGCGGTAAGGGTCTTGCCCTCGCCGGTGCGCATTTCAGCAATCTTGTTGTCGTTGAGCACCATGCCACCGATCAGCTGGACGTCGAAGTGGCGCATCTTCATGATCCGCTTGCTGGCCTCGCGGCACACCGCGAAGGCCTCGGGCAGCAACGCCTCGAGCGACTCCCCGGCGGCGTGGCGCTGCCGGAAAATCTCGGTCATGCCGCGCAGGTCGTCATCCGAAAGTGCCTCGAACTTCGGTTCCAGCGCATTGATCTGCGCGACGGTCCTGCCATATTGTTTGATCAGCCGTTCATTACGGCTGCCGAAGACTTTCTTGAGAAGGCCCGTGATCATCGATTGCTTTCACCTACGCGAGTGGTACGCCGCCGTGGTACGCACTAGGGCGGCCTAGCCGCCGGCTTGGCCGGCTGCCCAGGGCGGACCGCGCGAGGAAATAGGAAGATTGGCGCAAAACGCCGAGTTTATCACGCGCGCGGGTCACGACCGGAACCTGGCGGCAGGCGAAACGCTGTGCAAACCACACCGCGCGTCCCCCACCACTTGACGGCCCGGACACAACCCGCGCATCCAATGCTTCCGACATCGGGGCGGCGCCCTGGTTCTTCAACGGATGAGATTGCGATCGGTGGGCACCGGCGCCTGCGCAACCTGGGCCGGCGCAGGCTTGGCGATGGCCAGGAAGCGATTCGGGTTTTGCGGCACTCCGTCCACATGCACCTCGAAATGCAGGTGCGCGCCGGTGGCGCGCCCGGTGGAGCCTACCAGGGCGACCTGCTGGCCAGGCTTGACCAGGTCGCCGGCCTTCACCTGCAGCTTGGAGGCGTGCGCATAGCGGGTCTTGAGGCCGTTGCCGTGATCGATGTCGATCAGGTTGCCGTACTCGGGATGCCATTGCGCCGCGACCACCACGCCGCCGGCCGCCGCCACGATCGGGGTACCCGCGGGTGCCGAAAAATCCACTCCGTCATGCGGGGTGCGGCGCCCGGTGAAGGGGTCAAAGCGCCAGCCAAAGCCGGACGCGTCGTAGCCGCTCGCCACCGGCAGCACGCGCGGGACACGGCGACTCTCGCTCTGGCGATCCAGCAACGTGCTCGCCACCACGTCGAAATAGTCCGCGTGCTGCTCGGCCTGGTCCGACAGGCGCGCCAGCGCAAGCTGCAGTTCTGGCAGGCTCGACGTGCGCGACTGCGCGGACGCGGCCAGGCCGCCCCGCCCGGGCGGCTGCTGGAAGTTGAATTCCTTGGGCGCGATGCCGGCCAGCCCCGAGACCCGCTCGCCCAGCGCATCCAGCCGCACCATCCGGGCCTGGATCTCGCCCACGCGGGTGGCAAGCACATTGAGGTTGGCCTGCAGGTAGGCGTCGTCGCCCGGCGCGCGGGCCGGCGCTGTGATGCCCGAGCGCGCCACGATCCAGGTCAGGGCCGACGACACCAGCGCAACGACCAGGCACAGCAGCACGACGACGGCAAAGACCTTGCCCCGCGACAGGGTGAAATGGTGAACACGCGGCAGGCGGGGGTGAAGCACGATGATCTGCAGGGCGCAACTCCTTCTCATGCGAGGCCGGCGACGGCCAGGCAGCCGCGGCGCATAAGCCGCCGCACTGACGCAAACGGCACGCTAGAATGCGCGCATGCGCATGTTTACCCATTACGCCCTCCAGACGCCCGCCGCCAAGCCGCTTAACGACTGGCTGGACAAGGCCGGCCCGGTCTCGGCCCTGATGCAGACGGCACGGGAACTGGCGGCACTGGAGGCTGAGGTGCTGTCGCTCCTGCCACGCGGACTGCAGGATGGCATCGCTGTTGCCGGCGTCAAGCAAGACGCCCGCGGCATCGGGCAAGGCCAGTCGGAGCGAACTTTACTGTTGCTTGCAGCCCATGGGGCCGCAGCGGCACGAGTTCGGCAGGTGGTTCCTACGCTACTTTCGAGACTGCAACAGCGGGGGTCGCAGATTACCGCAATCCGGGTGAGGGTACAACCGGAGGTCGGGCGGCAGAGCGATTGGGACACCGGGCCGGTGGTGAAGCCCAAGGTGGCGCGGATGTCCGCGACGGGGCTGTCCAGCCTGGACGAGTTGGCGAAGGGCTTGCCGGATTCGCCGCTGCGGGATGCGTTGAATACGCTGTTGTCGCACCATCGGTAAGGCTGCCAGGCAGCCGCCGGGCGTAAAAAAACCGGCCCTGAGGCCGGCTCTTCATGCAAGGCCGGAAGACTGGCCCCGACTCCTGCCAGGCGTTACAGGCGTTAGGCAAACGCCGGCACCAACTGCGGCAGGAAAGCCGGCGGCGCATCCTCGACGCGGTCGAACGTCACCATCTCGTAGGCTTCCTGGTCGGCCAGCAACGCCCGCAACAGCTGGTTGTTGAGCCCGTGCCCTGATTTGTTGGCGATATACGCGCCAATCAGCGGATGCCCGACCACGTACAGGTCACCGATCGCATCCAGGATCTTGTGGCGCACGAACTCGTCGCCGTAGCGCAGTTCTTCGTTGTTCAGCATGCGGTGCTCGTCGAGCACGATCGCGTTGTCCAGGCTGCCGCCGCGGGCCAGGCCCATCTCGCGCAAGGCCTCCACTTCATGGGCAAAGCCGAAGGTGCGGGCGCGGGCGATTTCGCGCACATAGCTGGTGTCGGCGAAATCGATGGCGAAGGTCTGGCCGGTCTTGTCGACCGCGGGATGGCGGAAATCGATGGTGAAAGCCAGCTTGAAGCCAAAGAAGGGCTCCAGGCGCGCCAGCTTGTCGCCTTCACGCACTTCCACGGCTTTCTTCACGCGGATGAATCGCTTGGGCGCCGATTGCTGCTCGATCTCGGCCGACTGCAGCAGGAAGACGAAAGACGCGGCGCTACCATCCATGATGGGGATTTCTTCGGCGTCGACATCCACATACAGGTTGTCGATGCCAAGGCCCGCGCAGGCGGACATCAAATGCTCCACGGTCGAGACGCGCGCGCCATCCTTCTGCAGGACCGACGCCAGGCGCGTGTCACCAATGGCTGACGCGCTCGCGGGGATCTCGACCGCTTCTGGCAGGTCGACGCGGGTGAATACGATGCCGGTATCCACCGGGGCCGGGCGCAGCGTCAGCGTCACTTTACGGCCCGAGTGCAAACCAATGCCAACGGTCTTGACCAAGGATTTGATGGTGCGCTGTTTGAGCATGACAGTCTCAGCTATTATTAAAATCTATCAAGTACACTTTCTAATATAGCGATTTTACCATTGCTTCGTTTGCTGCGCTGCGTCACTTTGTTTCGGTGTGTTAGCACAGAAGAAATAAATCACTATAAATGCTCCAAACGTCACTTATGTGGCGTGTGCTGACACATTCCCGTATTACGCGCGCAACGCAGCCAGCACGGCTTCGGCGCTGCTGACCTTGAACTCGCCGGGCGCTTCAAGCCACAGGTGAGACACTACGCCATCGTCGAGCACCATGGCGTAGCGCTTGGAGCGTACGCCCATGCCGCGCGCGGTAAGGTCTTGTTCCAGGCCCAGCCGGCGCGTCCATTCGGCGCTGCCGTCGGCCATCATGCGCACACGGCCGCCGGTGTTCTGCTCGCGGCCCCAGGCGCCCATGACAAAGGCGTCGTTGACCGATACGCACCAGATTTCGTCCACGCCGGCCGCGCGCAGCGCGTCTGCCTGCGCGACAAAACCCGGCACATGCTTGGCGGAGCAGGTCGGCGTAAAGGCGCCGGGCAGGCCGAACACCACGATCTTGCGGCCACGCGCGAGTTCCGCCGCCGAGAAGGAATTGGGCCCGAGGGCGCAGCCGCCGGTTTCGACCTCAAAGAACTCGTTCAGCGTGGCGTCCGGCACACGCGCTCCAATAGCGATCATGCTGTGTCTTCCTGTCTCGGTAAAAACCCTGTTTAGCATCATAGTGCGCCCGCCGCGGGTGCCCAAGGCGGTTCACCGCCCGTTACGTCGTCGGAATCCTCCGACAAGGCGGCGCCCGGGTTCCTGAGCAGGGAGCATCAGGCGACTCGCGCCATGTGCGCACGATGGACGCACGATGCTTACATCACTTCAGGGCGACCTTTCCTGCTGCGGGCCGCACTGTTCTTGAAATAAATCTGCGCGCCGATCTTGCGATCGACGCGCGGACGACGGCACATCCCGGCCGGGAGGGGCGGGAGACCAGTCCGGGGAGGCGGCCGGAGGCACGCCTGTCCCGGCGACGGGATGCAGCCTGAGCGCGTCAGCGAAAGTGCGGCGGGGCTGGCTGCCGCTCAGTCCGAAACCACCGGGCGGAACACGAGCGTAGGGAGCGCTTGCGTGTTTCGCTGGTCCGGGGTCACGGCCTGATGGCAAGCGGCCTTGCCGGCACCTTGCCGAGGCATCTCAGTCCGCCTGCTTGCGCAGGAAGGCCGGGATGTCGTACGTATCCACGCCCTTTTCCTGCAGCGCGGCCACGTGGGCGGATGCAGACTCGCGCGAGCTGCGCCATACCGCCGGCGTGTCCAGGTTGCTGTAGTCCGGCGCGCTGCTGTGGCTTGCGCCCACGTTGTTGGTCATGTTGCCCATCATCTGCACCGGCATGTTGTCGGTACCGGTCTTGAGCAGGGTCATCGGCTGTTGCTTCTTGGCCGAACGGCCCAGGCCCGTTGCCACCACCGTCACGCGCAGTGCGTCGCCCATGGCGTCGTCATACACCGTACCGAAGATCACGGTGGCATCCTCCGCGGCGTAGCTGCGGATGGTGTTCATGACTTCCTTGGTTTCCGACAGCTTGAGCGAGCGGCTGGCGGTGATGTTGACCAGCACGCCGCGCGCGCCCGACAGGTCCACGCCTTCCAGCAGCGGGCTGGCGACAGCCTGCTCGGCAGCCAGGCGGGCGCGGTCAACGCCCGACACGGTGGCCGTGCCCATCATGGCCTTGCCCTGCTCGCCCATGACCGTCTTCACGTCTTCGAAGTCGACGTTCACCAGGCCATCGACATTGATGATCTCGGCGATGCCGGCAACCGCGTTGTGCAGCACGTCGTCGGCGCACTGGAAGCACTTGTCCATCTCGGCGTCGTCGCCCATCACTTCGAACAGCTTTTCGTTGAGCACAACGATCAGCGAATCGACGCAGGACTCCAGCTCGCCGGAACCGGCTTCCGCCACCTTGGCGCGGCGCGCGCCTTCGAACTCGAAGGGCTTGCTGACCACGCCCACGGTCAGGATGCCCATTTCCTTGGCAACCTGGGCCACGACCGGGGCAGCGCCGGTACCGGTGCCGCCGCCCATGCCGGCAGTGATGAAGACCATGTGCGCGCCGCGCAGCGAGTCGGCGATCTGCTCGCGCGCCTGATCTGCGCAGTTGCGGCCGACCTCCGGCTTGGCGCCGGCCCCCAGGCCGGTGTTGCCGAGCTGCAGCACGCGCGAAGCGCTGGAGCGCTTGAGCGCCTGCGCATCGGTGTTCATGCAGATAAATTCGACGCCTTGCACGCCACGGCTGATCATGTGCTGCACAGCGTTGCCGCCCGCGCCGCCCACGCCAATCACCTTGATGATGGTGCCGTCCTGCAATTCCGTTTCGATCATGTCAAAGTCCATCACTGCCTCCAAGAAGAATCAGCCGCCAAACGCTGCAGCCTCCCCGCCGCAACCCTTGGTTACTGAACAAGAAACCATCAAAAAACTGCGTGTTCAACGGCCTGCCCGCCATTCGGTGGACAGGCCCGCCATTCAATCCAGTGCAATCCGATCGCCTGCAACGTTCAGAAGTTGCCGACGAACCATTCCTTCATGCGGGTCCACACCTGCTTGACCGAGCCGCTCTGCACCGCCACCTTGCGGCCACGCATGCGCTGCACGCGGCCTTCGAGCAGTAGTCCCATTACGGTCGAATAGCGCGGACTCTTAACGACTTCGTGCAAATTTCCGCGATATTCAGGCACGCCGACCCGAACCGGTTTGAGGAATATGTCCTCGCCCAGTTCCACCATGCCCGGCATCATCGCCGTGCCGCCGGTGATCACCACCCCCGACGACAGCAATTCCTCATAGCCCGATTCGCGCACCACCTGGTGCACCAGCGAGTACAGCTCCTCGATACGCGGCTCGATCACCGCCGCCAGCGCCTGGCGCGACAGCGAGCGCGTGCCGCGGTCGCCAACGCCGGGGACCTCGATCATGTCTTCCGGATCGGCGATGGCCTGCTTGGCGATGCCGTACTGGATCTTGACGTCCTCGGCATCGGGCGTGGGCGTGCGCAGCGCCATGGCGATGTCGTTGGTGATCTGGTCGCCGGCGATGGGGATCACGGCCGTATGCCGGATCGCGCCTTCGCTGAAGATGGCGATATCGGTAGTGCCGCCGCCAATGTCGACCAGCACCACGCCGAGTTCCTTCTCGTCCTCGGTCAGCACTGCCAGGCTGGAGGCCAGCGGCTGCAGGATCAGGTCGTGCACTTCCAGGCCGCAGCGGCGCACGCATTTGACGATGTTCTGCGCCGCGCTGACCGCGCCGGTGACGATATGCACCTTCACTTCCAGGCGGATGCCGCTCATGCCGATCGGCTCGCGCACGTCTTCCTGGCCGTCGATGATGAATTCCTGTGTCAGGATGTGCAGGATTTGCTGATCGGTCGGGATATTGACCGCCTTGGCGGTCTCGATCACCCGGGCCACGTCGGTCTGGGTGACCTCCTTGTCCTTGATCGCCACCATGCCGCTGGAATTGAAGCTGCGGATATGGCTGCCGGCAATGCCGGTGAACACCTCGGAGATCTTGCAGTCGGCCATCAGCTCAGCCTCCTCCAGCGCACGCTGGATGGACTGCACGGTGGCCTCGATATTGACCACGACCCCTTTTTTCAGACCCTTGGACTCAGACTGGCCCATCCCGATCACTTCGTAGCTGCCGTCGGGGCGCAACTCCGCCACCACCGCGGCCACTTTGGAAGTGCCGATATCGAGACCGACCAGTAGGTCCTTGTATTCCTTGCTCATCGGTTTTTCTCCGCGTTCTTGCTCTTGAGTCGCGTCGGGTTGTTGTTCGGATTGGTGCGGGCGTTCGTACTCGCGTTGGTGCTCGTGCTTGTGCTCGTGCTTGTGCTCGTGCTTGTGCTGGAGCCAGCGGCTTTCGCCTTGGCTGCCGCCGTTGCCTGGGCATCGGTCAGGAATCGCACGTTAGCCGCGCGAATCGCGAACCCGTTGGGGTATCGCAGGTCCGCATACTCGATCTGCTTGCCCCACTGCTCCGTGACCTGGGGCCAGGCCACCACGAATCGCTTGACGCGCTGGTCCATGGCGTCGCGCTCCTCGTCATTCTGTTCACGGCCAAGCTCCACCACCATGCCGTTGGAAAGCTTGGCGCGCCAGGCATAGCGGGACGACAGCGTGACCGCCAGCGGCTCCACCTTCAGCGGCTTGAACCACTCGCGCATGACTTCGAGCTTGCCCACCACGTCGCTCTCGCTGTCCGGCGGGCCATCGAGCGCGAGCAACTGGGCATCTTCCTCGGCTTCAGCCGGATTGGCGACGAAAACTTCGCCATAAGTGTTGATCAGGCGCCCACTGTCGGCATTGCCCCACGTACCGAGGGCTTCGTGCTCCTCGACTTCGACCGCCAACCCGTTGGGCCATTCGCGCCGCACGCTGGCACGGCGTACCCAAGGCACCGACTCGAAGATCTGGCGCGCCTCGTTCAGGTCGAGCGTGAAAAAGCTCCCGGACAGCTTGCCCAGCGCGTTGGCACGCACGCTCGGCGCATTGACATGGCGCAGGGAGCCGCCTTCCATCGACGCCAGCTCGACGTGGGTAATGGCAAACACCGGCCGCTGCGCCAGCCATAGCAGGCCGGCCGCGAACGCCATCACCGCCACCAGCGCGTAGAGCGTGGAGGCGATCAGGTTAAGCAGGCGAGTGTTGTGCCACATGGCTTTGGCTTGTTCCGGTTCCGGTCAGTCAGGGTTCAGTGTTGGCTCGGTCTATGCTCAGTCGGGCTTCCAGGCCGCGCTGGGATGCAGGTCCAGCGTGGCCGCGGCAATCACCTGCATGACGAAGTCCTCGTAGCTGATGCCCACCGCGCGCGCCGCCATCGGCACCAGCGAATGGCCGGTCATGCCGGGCGAGGTATTCATCTCGAGCAGGTAAGGCTTGTTGTCGGCGCCGAGCATCACATCGGCGCGCGCCCAGCCGCGGCAACCGAGCACGCGGAAGGATTGCACCGCCAGGCGCCGGACTTCGGCTTCCACGTCGTCCGGCAGGCCCGACGGGCACAGATACTGGGTATCGTCAGTAAAGTACTTATTTTGATAGTCGTAGTTCGCGCCGGGCGCGACGATGCGGATCACCGGCAGTGCTTCGGCGGTGGCGCCCTCCCCTACGATCGGGCAGGTCAGCTCCGCGCCGTCGATGAAGGTTTCGGCGATCACGTCGTTGTCCAGCGCCGCGGCCTTTTCGAAGGCGGCACGCATCTGGCCGGCTTCGGTCACCTTGGTCAGGCCGATGGACGAGCCCTCGCGCGCCGGCTTGACGATCAGCGGCAGGCCCAGGTCGGCCACCACGGCGTCGAAATCGGTATCGGCGTGCAGCATGGCGAAGCGCGGCGTGGGCAGCCCGTGCGTGGCCCACAGGCGCTTGGTGGCCTGCTTGTCCATGGCCAGCGCCGAGGCCAGCACGCCGCTGCCGGTATAGGGCACGCCGAGTTGCTCGAGCAGGCCCTGGATGGTGCCATCCTCGCCGTAGCGGCCATGCAGGGCAATGAAGACGCGATCGAAGCCAGCCGTGGCCAGCTCGGCCACCGACTGCAGGCCGGGATCGAAGGCATGGGCATCGACGCCGCGCGAGCGCAGCGCGGCCAGCACGCCGTTGCCCGAGAGCAGCGAGATCTCGCGTTCGGCCGAGCGGCCGCCGAGCAGCACGCCAACCTTGCCCAGCGCTTTGGGATCGATATTGGGATGGGCGACGAAGCTCATGCCTGCCCCCCAGCTTGCTGCGAAACCAGTTGTCCGGGCACGGTACCGATCGTGCCCGCGCCCATCGTCACCACCACATCGCCGGGACGCACGGCGTTCAGGATAGCCTGCGGCATTTCGTCGATCTGCTCCACAAAAACGGGTTCAACCTTGCCTGCCACGCGCAACGCGCGCGTCAGCGCGCGGCCGTCGGCGGCCACAATCGGCGCTTCGCCGGCGGCATAGACCTCGGCCAGCAGCAGCGCATCCACGGTGCCCAGCACCTTGACGAAGTCCTCGAAGCAATCGCGCGTGCGGGTATAGCGGTGCGGCTGGAACGCCAGCACCAGCCGGCGCCCCGGGAACGCACCGCGCGCGGCGGCCAGCGTCGCGGCCATCTCGACCGGATGGTGGCCGTAGTCGTCCACCAGCGTGAACGTGCCTCCGCTCTTGGCTTCGCCCCGCGCGTCGGTGCCAACGCATGCCACTTCGCCATAGCGCTGGAAGCGGCGTCCGACCCCGTGGAACTCGCGCAGCGCCTTGACGATGGCGGCGTCCGGTACTTCCAGCTCGGTGGCGATGGCAATCGCCGCCAGCGCGTTCTGGATGTTGTGCATGCCCGGCAGGTTCAGCACCACGTCCAGCGGTGCCTCGGCATGGCCGTTCAACTGGCGCAGCACGGTGAAATGCATCTGGCCGTCAACGGCGCGCGCATTGACCGCGCGAATCTGTGCATCCTCAGCAAAGCCGTAGCGCACGATCGGCTTGGACACGAACGGCATGATCTCGCGCACATTGGGGTCGTCCACGCACAGCACGGCGATGCCGTAGAACGGCAGGCGCTGGGTGAACTCCACGAACGCCTGCTTGAGCCGGGCAAAGTCATGCCCGTAGGTGTCCATGTGGTCGGCGTCGATGTTGGTGATGACCTCGATCACCGGGAACAGGTTCAGGAACGAGGCATCCGACTCGTCGGCCTCGGCCACGATGAAGTCGCCCGTGCCGAGGCGCGCGTTGGCGCCCGCCGAGTTGAGCCGGCCGCCGATCACGAAGGTGGGATCGAGCCCGCCTTCGGCCAGCACCGACGCCACCAGGCTGGTGGTGGTGGTCTTGCCGTGCGTGCCGGCGATGGCCACGCCCTGCTTCAGGCGCATCAACTCGGCCAGCATCACCGCGCGCGGCACCACCGGGATGCGCTTGGCGCGCGCGGCCAGCACCTCGGGGTTGTCGTTGGTGACGGCAGTGGACACCACCACGGCATTGGCGCCGTTGACATTGGCAGCATCATGCCCGTGCATCACGGTCGCGCCCAGCGACGCGAGGCGCCGCGTGGCGGCATTGCTGCCCACGTCGGAACCCGAGACCTTGTATCCCAGGTTCAACAGGACCTCCGCGATGCCGCTCATGCCGGCGCCGCCGATGCCTACGAAATGGATGTTCTTGACGATGTGCTTCATGAATCCGTTGGTTCAATCCCTGGCCATCTGGCTGCAGATCTCCGCCACGCGCCGGGTCGCATCCGGCTTGGCAAGACCGCGCGCCTGATGCGCCATCTCTCTGAGTCGGGGCCGCGACAGCGAGGCCAGCGTCTGCGCCAGCCCGCTCGCGGTCAGTTCGTTCTGTTGGACCAGCAAGGCGGCATCCTGGGCCGAGAGGAATTGCGCATTGGTGGTCTGGTGGTCATCGACCGCATGCGGGAACGGCACGAATAGTGCCGCCACGCCTGCCGCCGCCACCTCCGACACGGTCATTGCGCCCGCGCGGCAGATCACCAGATCCGCCTGCGCGTATGCCGCCGCCATGTCGTCGATAAAAGGCAATGTTTCCGCCGCCACGCCGGCGGCCTGGTAGTTGGCGCGCAGCGCGTCGATCTGCTTCGCGCCGGCCTGGTGCTTGACCAGCGGGCGCTCGTCTTGCGGCAGCAGCGCCAGCGCCTTCGGCACGACTTCATTGAGCGCCGCCGCGCCCAGGCTGCCGCCCACCACCAGCAGCCGCAACGGGCCGGTGCGGCTGTCGTAGCGCGCCTCGGGCGCCGGCATGTGCGCCACTTCGTCGCGCACCGGGTTGCCGGTCCACTCACTGTCCGGCAGGGCATTGGGGAAGGCGCACAGCACCCGGTCCGCGACCTTGGCCAGCACCTTGTTGGCCAGCCCGGCAATCGAATTCTGCTCGTGCAGCACCAGCGGCCGCCCCAGCAGCGAGGCCATCATGCCGGCGGGGAACGTAATATAGCCGCCCATGCCCAGCACCACGTCAGGCCGCACCCGGCGCAGCGCCTGCAGGCTTTGCCAGAAGGCGCGCAGCAGGTTCAGCGGCAGCAGCAGCATGGTCAGCGGGCCTTTGCCACGCAGTCCGCCAAACTGGATGAACTCCATCGGGATGTCGTACTTGGGCACCAGCGTGGCTTCCATGCCGGTGCGGTTGCCCAGCCATACCACCCGCCAGCCCTGCTCACGCAGCGCACGCGCGACCGCCAGCCCGGGGAAGACATGCCCCCCGGTGCCGCCAGCCATCACGAGCAAGGTGCGCGGTGCGGTCATACCTTCCCTCCGCGCATCATTGGATGGTTCTGGCTACGGCCGCTGCGCTTAACTTCCTGCTTACGCAGGAAGTTAGCCTCCGCCGGAACCAGGTGATGCTGCGCTACGGTCATACCTTCCCTCCGCGCATCATCACCCGGTTCTCATAGTCAATCCGCAGCAGGATCGCCAGCGCCACGCAGTTCATCAGGATGCCCGAGCCGCCGTAGCTCACCAGCGGCAAGGTCAGCCCCTTGGTGGGCAGCAGGCCCAGGTTCACGCCCATATTGATAAAGGTCTGCCAGCCTACCCAGATGCCGATGCCCTTGGCCACCAAGCCGGCAAAGGTACGGTCGAGCTGCAGCGCGGTGCGGCCGATGCCAAAGGCGCGGCGCACCATCCAGTAGAACAGGACGATCACCACCAGTACGCCCACAAAGCCGAATTCCTCGCCAATCACGGCGAGGATGAAGTCGGTATGCGCCTCGGGCAGGTAGTGCAGCTTCTCAATGCTGCCGCCCAGCCCCACCCCGGTCCACTCGCCGCGGCCGAAGGCTATCAGCGAGTGGGTGAGCTGGTAGGCCTTGCCGAGCGCGTTGGCTTCTTCCCACGGGTTGAGATACGCGAAGATCCGCTCGCGCCGCCAGGGCGACGCCGTGATCAGCAGCGCGAAGGCGCCCACCGCCACGCCGACCAGGCCGGCGAACAGCTTGCCGTTGATGCCGCCGAGGAAGAGGATGCCCATGGCGACGGTGGCCACCACCAGGAAGGCGCCCATGTCGGGCTCCAGCAGCAGCAGCATGCCCACCACCACCACCGCCACGCCCATCGGCAGGAAGCCCTTGCCCACGTTCTGCATCCACTCCTGCTTGCGCACGGTGTAGTTGGCGGTGTACAGCACCACCGCCAGCTTCATGAACTCGGACGGCTGGAAGTTCATGATGCCCAGCGGAATCCAGCGCCGCGCGCCATTCACGCCCTTGCCCACGAACGGCACCAGCACGATGATCAGCATCACCAGCGCGATCACGAACAGCTTGGGCGCGTACTTGTCCCAGAACTTGACCGGGATCTGGAAGGCCAGCAGGCCCATGGACAGCCCGATGAACAGCGCGAATGCGTGCCGCGCGAGGAAGTGGCTCTCACGGTAGTTGGCGTAGCGCGGCGAGTCAGGCAGCGCGATCGAGGCCGAATAGACCATCACCAGGCCAAGCGCGAGCAGCACGATCGCCACCCACAGCAGCGGCTGGTCGTACTCCATCATGCGCGAGCGCGTTGGCTTGACGCCGGACACCGCATCGCGCAAGCCGCCCCAGGCGTTGCCGATGGTGGCCCCGATAAAGCCGCTGCGCTTGACCTGTGCGTCGCTCATGGCACGATCCCCCTGGACATCGCCAGTTCTTCCACCGCGGCGCAAAAGACTTCAGCACGGTGCACATAGTTACGGAACATGTCGAGGCTGGCGCAAGCCGGCGACAGCAGCACGGCGTCGCCGCCCTGCGCCGCACTGGCGGCCAGCGTCACGGCCTGCTCCAGCGTGGCGGCATCGGCCAGCGTGACGCCGGTGTCCTGCAACGCACGGCGCAGCTCGCCCGCATCCTTGCCGATCAGCACCACGGCGCGCGCGTACTGCGCCACCGGCGCGGCCAGCGGCGAGAAATCCTGGCCCTTGCCTTCCCCGCCGGCAATCAGCACGACACGCTTGTCCAGGCCCGACAAGGCAGCGACGGTGGCGCCCACATTGGTGCCCTTGCTGTCATCGAAGAACTCGACGTCATCCACCGTGGCGACCCACTCCACGCGGTGCGGCTCGCCGCGGTACTCGCGCAGGCCGTGCAGCAACGCGTTCAGCGGCAGGTCGATGGCACGGCACAGCGCCAGCGCGGCCATGGCGTTGGTAGCGTTGTGCATGCCGCGGATATGTAGTGCGTCGGCCGGCATCAGGCGCTTGTGGCGTACCGGCACGGCTTCCACGCTGTCGGCGGCCGCGGCCTTGCGGCGACGCGGCTTGTTCTCGCCCTCGGCTTCGCCATCGGGCTCGGCCACCACCAGCCAGGGCATGCCGCCCTCGCGCTGGATGCCGAAGCTGCCCGGGAACTCGGGCAGATCGGTGCCGAAGGTCACCGGCGCGCTGGCCGGCCGTGCCATGTCAAGGCTCGTGCGATCGTTGCGGTTCAGGATCTGCACGCAGCCGGTTTCGCCGGGCGCCGGCGCCGGGCCGAAGATCCGTGCCTTGGCGGCGGCATAGGCTTCCATGCTGCCGTGCCAGTCCAGGTGGTCCTGGGTGATATTGAGCACCGTGGCGGCATGCGGCGCCAGCGTGTGCGTGGTCTCCAGCTGGAAGCTCGACAGCTCCAGCACCCAGACCTCGGGCAGCGTGGCCGAGGCGATGCAGGCGGACAGCTTGTCCAGCGCCGACGGGCTGATATTGCCCGCCACCGCCACGCTCTTGCCGGCGCGCTCAA
This sequence comes from Cupriavidus sp. 8B, assembly GCF_054589115.1. Classification (NCBI taxonomy): domain Bacteria; kingdom Pseudomonadati; phylum Pseudomonadota; class Betaproteobacteria; order Burkholderiales; family Burkholderiaceae; genus Cupriavidus; species Cupriavidus sp. 8B. Next base: position 77,006 of record NZ_BAAILO010000082.1, read on the forward strand.
CAAGGCGGCCGGTCAGCGCGGTGGTGGTGGTCTTGCCGTTGGTGCCCGTGATGGCCAGCAGCTTCGGCGCGTAGCCCGACTCTGCCTGCATGTGCGCCAGCGCACGCGCGAACAGCTCGATCTCGCCCCATACTGGAATCCCACGCTCGCGCGCCGCAGCCAGCAACGCGGCGGTATCGCTCTCCAGCGGCGACAGGCCGGGGCTGATCGTCACCAGTTCGATGCCGTCCAGCAGTGCTTCGGTCAGGACACCGCCATGAAATTCTGCCGAAGGCAGCTCGGCTTGCAGGAAGACCAGGTTGGCAGGAGCCTCGCGCGTGTCGGCAACGCGCACGGGGGCACCATACAGGCCGCACCAGCGCGCCATCGCCAGCCCCGATTCACCGAGGCCCAGCACCAGCACATGAGGTTTTTGCAACTCGCCAAACACTTCGATTCCCGCCTTTCTCGTTACTGCGTTGATAGATATGCGCCGGTTCAGCGCAACTTGAGCGACGACAGCCCGATCAGCACCAGCAGCATGGTGATGATCCAGAAGCGCACCGTCACCTGCGTTTCCTTCCAGCCCGACAATTCAAAGTGGTGATGCAGCGGCGCCATCTTGAACAACCGCCTGCCCTCGCCGTAGCGCCGCTTGGTGATCTTGAACCAGCCCACCTGCAGCATCACCGACAGCGTTTCCACCACGAAGATGCCGCCCATCACGAACAGCACGATCTCCTGGCGCACGATCACCGCCACCGTGCCCAGCGCGCCGCCCAGCGCCAGCGCACCGACGTCGCCCATGAACACCTGGGCCGGGTGGGCGTTGAACCAGAGGAAGGCCAGGCCCGCCCCCGCCAGCGCCGAACAGAAGATCAGCAACTCGCCAGCCCCTGGGATATGCGGGAACAGCAGGTACTTGCTGTAGACCGAACTCCCCATCACGTAGGCAAACACGCCCAGGCCGCTGCCGACCAGCACCACCGGCATGATCACCAGGCCGTCCAGGCCATCGGTCAGGTTCACCGCGTTGCTCGAGCCCACGATCACCAGGTAGGTCAGCACGATGAAGCCGGCCACGCCCAGCGGATAGCTCACTTCCTTGAAGAAGGGCACAATCAGGTTGGACTTGTAAGGCATATCGAGCGACAAACCGCCTTCGACCCAGCCCAGGAACAGGTCCCACACCCGCACATTGCTGCTTTCCGACACCGAAAACGCCAGGTAGACCGCGGCCACCAGGCCGATCAGGGTCTGCCAGAAAAACTTCTCGCGGCTCGACATGCCGCGCGGATCGCGATAGACCACCTTGCGGTAGTCATCCACCCAGCCGATCGCGCCGTAGCCCAGGGTCACCAGCATCACGACCCAGATAAAGCGGTTGCCCCAGTCGCACCAGAGCAACGTGGAGATGGCGATCGACACCAGCACCAGCACGCCGCCCATGGTGGGCGTGCCGGCCTTGACCAGGTGCGACTGCGGGCCGATGGTGCGCACCGCCTGGCCGATCTTCAGTTCGGTCAGCTTGCGGATCACCCACGGCCCAAGGCCGAGCCCGATCAAAAGCGCGGTGAGGTTGGCCATCACCGCGCGGAAGGTCAGGTAGTTGAAGACCCGCAGGAAGCTGTAGTCGTTTTGCAGCCACTGGGCCAGAGCCAATAACATCGTGTTTCCGTATTCCTTTCGACAACCGCCCGGCGGTGCCGGGCTATCTGATTGATTAACTAACCGTCGATGACAATTAATGCGCGGACGTGTCTGCGACCAGCGCATCCACCATCCGTTCCATCCGCATGAACCGCGATCCCTTAATCAGTACCGCGCTTGCGCCTGCCACGGTACCGTCCTTGTCTTCCACCAGGGCCTGGGCGAGGTCTTCGGCACGCTCGAAATGCCGGGCTCCCGTGCCAAACGCCTGCACGGTGTGCACCATGGCCTCGCCGGTCGCCCACAGCGCCTCGATGCCGCGCGCGTGCGCATAGGCCCCGATTTCCGTATGGAAAGCCGGCCCCTGGTCGCCCACTTCCCCCATGTCGCCCAGCACCAGCAGGCGTGGCGCGGCAAACCCGGCCAGCACGTCGATGGCCGCGCGGACCGAGTCAGGGTTGGCGTTGTAGCTGTCGTCGATCACCAGCGTGCCGCCGGTGGTGTGCTTGACCTGCAACCGGCCCTTGACCGCGGCAAACCCGGCCAGCCCCGCCTGGATCGCCTCGATGCCAACGCCCGCGCCCAGCGCGCAGGCGATCGCCGCCAGCGCGTTGCGCACGTTGTGGGTGCCGAGCACCGACAGCCGCACCTCGAACGCGGCGTCAGGCGCGCGGACCTGCATCACTTGCACGCCGTCGTCGAGCGCCACGTCGGCGCGGACATCGGCACGGGCATCCAGGCCGAACGACAGCACGCGGCGCGCGCCGGCTGCCTGGCGCCAGATGCCGGCATGCTCGCCGCCGCCTTCGGCGTCGAGCGGGAACACGGCCACGCCGTCGGCGGGCAATGCCGCGATCGCCGCCGCGTGTTCATGCGCCACGGCCTCGACGTTCACCATGAACTCCTGGTGCTCGCGCTGCGCATTGGTCACCACCGCCACGGTGGGCTGGGCGATGCCGGCCAGGTAGACGGTCTCGCCCGGGTGGTTCATGCCAAGCTCGAGCACGGCGAGCCGGTGCGCCGCGGACAGCCGCAGCACGGTCAGCGGCAGGCCGATATCGTTGTTCAGGTTGCCGCCCGTTGCCAGGCGAGCGCCCTCCCCTACCGCCGCCGCGAAGATCGCGGCGATCATTTCCTTGACGGTGGTCTTGCCGTTGCTGCCCGTCACCGCGACCGCGGGCAGGCTGAAACGGCGGCGCCAGCCGGCGGCCAGCTGGCCCAGCCCCAGGCGGGTACCCGGCACCACGATGGCGGGAATGCCAAGCGCGGCGTCAGGCTCGCGCTCCACCAGCACCGCGGCGGCGCCGCGCGCCACCACGTCGGCCAGGAAATCGTGCGCGTCGAAGCGCTCGCCCTTGAGCGCGACGAACAGGTCGCCCGGCTGGACCGTGCGGCTGTCGGTCAGCACGCGCGAGAAACGCCGGCTGGCGGCGCCGTCGGGCCCGGAAATACGCGCGCCGGCGATCCAGCCGGCGGCTTGCTGCAAATCGGTCATGGTGTATTGCGTCATGCGGACACCCCACGCGTGCCCAGCGTCAGCCGGACATGCTCGCGGTCGGAGAACGGCCGCTTGCGGCCATGCACCTCCTGGGTGGCTTCGTGCCCCTTGCCGGCCACCAGCACCACGTCGGCTGTGGTGGCGTGCTTGATGGCATACAGGATGGCGGCGGCGCGGTCCTCGATCAGGTGCGCGCGGCTACGGTCGGCCATGCCGTCGGCAATGGCGTTCAGGATGTCTTGCGGGTCTTCGCTGCGCGGGTTGTCGCTGGTCAGCACGACCTCGTCGGCAAGCCGCTCGGCGACTTCGCCCATCAGGGGGCGCTTGATCGGGTCGCGGTCGCCGCCGCAGCCGAACACGCACCACAGCCGGCCTTTGCGGGCCTGCGCCACGGGGCGCAGCGCTTCCAGGGTCTTTTCCAGCGCGTCCGGCGTGTGGGCGTAATCGACCACCGCCAGCGGGCCGTCCTGGCCGCCGTGGCTGCCGCCGAACAACTCCATGCGGCCGTCGACCGGCTTGAGTGTGCGCAGCGCGTCGATGGCGGCGTCCCAGGCAATGCCGTTGGCCAGCGTGGCGCCCAGCACGGCGAGCAGGTTGCTGACATTGAACGCGCCGATCATCGGCGTGCTGACATCAGCGCTGCCGAAGCTGCCATCCACATGGAAGGCGGTGCCAGCGGCGGTGGCGCGCACGTTGGTGGCGCGCAGCCACTGGCCTGCCTTGCGGGTCGGGCCGGCCGCGCCGTCAATGCCGTATTCAATCACTTGCGAGGCGAGCGCGGGATTGGCCAGCAGGCGCGCGCCCATGGCGTCGTCACGATTGATCACGGCGGCACGCAGGCCGGGCCATTGGAACAGCAGGGCCTTGGCCGCCTCGTACTCGGCCATGGTGCCGTGGTAATCGAGATGGTCCTGGGTCAGGTTGGTCAGCACCGCCACCGCGAAGTGCGTGCCGGCCACGCGGCCTTGCTCCAGGCCGTGCGAGGACACTTCCATCGCCACCGCGCGCGCGCCGGCGCCATGCAGCGCGGCCAGGCTGTCCTGCAGCTGGACGGCGTCGGGCGTGGTGAAGCCGGTCGCCGCGAGCGCATCGGGAAAACCGGTGCCAAGCGTGCCGATGGTGGCGCAGCGCTTGCCCGCGGCCTGCAGCACGCGCGCCAGCCACTGGCTGCACGATGTCTTGCCATTGGTGCCGGTGATGCCGGTCACGGCAAGATCGCGCGCGCCGTTCTCGTACCAGCCGGCGGCGATCGGCCCGGCGAGCTGATGCAGGCCGGACACGCCAAGATGCGGCACGCCTTCGCCGTGCGGCCAGGTGAAGCCATCGGCCTCAAAGACCACGGCGCTGGCGCCGCGGGCAATGGCCTGGGCGATATGCGGGCGCGCATCGGTCGACAGGCGCGCATTGCCCAGCACATAGGCAACGAACACGTCGCCCTGGGCCAGCCGGCGCGTGTCGCCGGTCAGCTTGGCGCCGGCGGGGGCGTGCTGGCGCAGCCAGGCCAGCGCGTCGGCAGCCTGCGCGGCCACTTCGAGTGGGAGCAGCGTCCGGCTCATTGCGTCGCGCTCCACGGTTCGCTTTCCTGCACCTTGTCGCTGACCACCAATTGGCGGATCGGCGAATCCGGTTGCACATTGAGCGCGCGCAGCGCGCCGCCGGTAATCGCGGAGAAGGCCGGGCCCGCCGCGGCGCCGCCGTAGTGGCTGCCGGAGGTAGGCTCATCCACGCTCACGGCCACGATCACGCGCGGATTCGACATCGGCGCCAGGCCGATGAAGGAAGCCCGGTACTTGCTGCGGTCGTAGCCGCGGCCCACGTGCTTGTACGCCGTGCCCGTCTTGCCGCCAACCCGGTAGCCCATCACCTGGGCCTCGGGCGCGGTGCCGCCCGGCGCCGTCACCGTCTCCAGCATGGCCCGCACCTGGCGCGCCACCTCGGGAGACAGCACGCGCTCGCCGGTGACCGGGCCCTGGTTGCGGAACATGGTGACCGGAATCAGCTCGCCGTCATGGGCGAAGATGGTGTAGGCGTGGGCGATCTGGAACAGCGACACCGACAGGCCGTAGCCATAGGACATGGTCGCCTGCTCGATGGGCCGCCAGCTCTTGTACGGGCGCACCCGTCCGGCCACGGCGCCGGGGAAACCGATCTTGGGCGCCTGACCCAGGCCCACGCTCATATACATATCCCACATTTCCTGCGGCTTGAGCAGCATCGAGATCTTGGTCGTGCCGATGTTGCTGGACTTCTGGATGATGCCGGCCACGGTCAGCGCCCCGTAGTTGTGGGTGTCGCTGATGGTGGCGCCTTCGTAGTTGAACTTGCCGGTCGTGGCAAATACCGTCGAGGGCGTGACGCGCTTGAGCTGCAGCGCCAGGCCGATCGTGATCGGCTTCATCATCGAGCCCGGCTCGAAGGTGTCGGTCAGGACCCGGTTGCGCAGTTGCTCGCCAGACAGCCGGGTGCGGTCATTCGGGTTGTAGGTCGGCCAGTTGGCCAGCGCCAGCACCTCGCCGGTCTGCGCGTCAAGCACCACGGCGCTGGCCGCCTTTGCCTTGCTGCGCTCGACGATGGCCTTGACCTCGTTGTAGGCCAGGTACTGGATCTTGGCGTCGATGGAGAGCTGCTGGTCCTCGCCATCGCGCGGGGTCTTGAGGATGCCCACATCCTCCACCACGCGGCCAAGGCGGTCCTTGATCACCTGGCGCGCGCCGGACTTGCCGGCCAGCACGGCCTCGCGCGCCAGCTCCACGCCTTCCTGGCCGCGGTCTTCCACATTGGTAAAGCCGACGATGTGCGCCATCGCCTCGCCTTCCGGGTAGAAGCGCTTGTATTCGCGGGTCTGGTGGATGCCTTCGATCTTGAGCGCGGCGATCTTGTCCGCGACATCCGGCAGCACCTGGCGCTTCAGGTAGACGAAGCTCTTGTCTTCCGTAAACTTGCGGCGCAGTTCCTTGTCGCTCATGTCGAGCAGCTTGCTCAACTGGCGAATCTTGCCCGCGTCGATCTCGTCGGGCACGTCCTCCGGGACCGCCCAGATGGCCTTGACGGGCAGGCTGGTCGCCAGCACCAGGCCATTGCGGTCGAGAATCTTGCCGCGCGTTGCCGGCAGCTCGAGCGTGCGCTGGAAGCGCTTCTTGCCTTCGGCCTCGTAGAACTGGTTGCCCGGGCCCTGGATCCAGAGCGCGCGCCCCGCCAGGGCGACGAAGGCGGCGAACATCATGAACACCACCAGCTTGGAGCGCCACATCGGCAAGCGCAGGCCAAGCACGGGGCTGGCGGCGAACTGGCCGGTGCGCGGACGCGAAGGGTTGCCGCGCTGGGCGTTATGCGAGGGCCGTGCGATGGTCATGGCTTACTCCCCTCGGGCGCTGCAGCCGCAGGCGCGCTGGCGGGCGGCGCGTCCAGCACTACGCCGGCCAGGTATTGGGTCCTGCCGGGAAGCACCGGCGTCATCTTCAGCTGTGCCCGCGCCGCGTCCGCAATGCGCGCGCTCTTGCCAAGCGAGCTCTGCTGGTACTGCAAGCGGGACCAGTCGATGTCGAGCTGCTTTTCTTCCGCCTGCGCGCGCTCGTGGGCGACGAACAGGGTGCGGGCCTGGTGCTGCGCGCTCACCAGCGAGAGCGCGCACAGCATCAGGGCAGCCAGCAGGAAGAAAGTCAGGCGGTTCATGGGCGGCCCGCCTTCTGGGTGGAGGCGGACGAAAGGGATGCCAGGGACGGCAGCTTCTCGGCCACGCGCATCACCGCGGAGCGGGCACGCGGGTTGGCGGCAACCTCTTCGGCGCCCGGCTTGACCCGGCCGAGCAGCTTCAGCGTGGGCTGGGGCAGCTGGTCCGCGCGCAGGGGCGCGCGGCGCATGGCGGGATCGGCATTCTGCTGCGGACGGGCGTGCGCCTGCATGAACCGCTTGACGATGCGGTCCTCAAGCGAATGAAAGCTGATGACCACCAGCCGCCCGCCTTCCTGCAACAGGTCGTAAGCCGCGCTCAGGCCGCTTTCGAGGTCCGCAAGCTCTTGATTGACGTGAATCCGTAGAGCCTGAAAGGTGCGGGTCGCAGGGTCCTGACCCTTCTCGCGTGTTTTGACGGCTTTTGCCACGAGCGCGGCAAGCTCGGCAGTAGTGGTAAGCGGTCCGCCATGGCCGGGTTCGCTCCGGCGAGCAACAACCGCCTTTGCAATCTGTACAGCAAACCGTTCTTCCCCATAGTCCCGTATCACCCTTGCGATGTCTTGCTCATCCGCTTGCGCCAGCCACTGCGCGGCGGTAATGCCGCGCGTCGTGTCCATGCGCATGTCCAGCGGCCCCTCGAAGCGAAAGGAGAAACCCCGCTCCGCGTCGTCGATCTGGGGCGAGCTGATGCCCAGGTCGAGCAATATCCCGGCGACCTTCCCCCGGCCCGCCAGCGCCGCCGGCATCTCGGCGAAGCTGGTGTGCTCAATGGAGAAGCGGGCATCCATGATGGTGCCCGCCTCTGCGATTGCTGCCGGATCCTTGTCGAAGGCCACCAGTGCCCCGGCCGGGCCCAGCCGGGCCAGAATTGCCCGGCTGTGCCCCCCTCTGCCGAAGGTGCCGTCCACGTAGACGCCATCGGGCCGCCAGACCAGGGCTTCGACAGCCTCGTCCAGCAACACGGTGCGATGGCGCAGGGCGGTGGTCCCCGGCGTTTGGGTTGAGCTCATGACCTCGTCAGAAAGAGAAATTCTTCAATGCTTCCGGCATGCCCTGCGCCATCGCCTGCTGTTCCTTGGCGGCGTAGGTTGCGGCATCCCAGACTTCGAAATGGCTGCCCATACCGAGCAGCATGACTTCCTTGTCGAGCAAGGCGGCACCACGCAGCTCAGGTGCGATCAGCACCCGGCCCGCGCCATCCATGTCGACGTCTGCGGCATTGCCCAGGAAGATGCGCTTCCACCAGTGCGCGTCCATCGGCAAAGCCGCAATGCGGCTACGGAAGTTTTCCCATTCAGGGCGCGGAAACAGCAGCAGGCAGCCATCCGGGTGCTTGGTCAGCGTAACCCGGCCCTCGGCCTGCTGTTGTAGCGCCTCACGGTGCCGCGCCGGAATCGACATCCGGCCCTTGGCATCCAGTGACAGCGCCGATGCTCCCTGAAACAAGCTAGCTCCCGGTCCGCGCCGGCATGCTTACCGCCGGCTGGCGCGTGAATCCTTTGAATCCGACGTTGGGCGATGATCCCATAGCCAGACTGCGTTTTCACACAAAATCACACTTCCTCACACTATTTCCCACTTTAGAGGAAGCGATTTGACGGGTCAAGGCTCGTTGTAGTGCAACAATCCGGATTTTTTTAATTAGAACAATGACTTAGCGCGCACACCTCGCGCACCGAAAAAGTGAATTCCCAATGAAATGAAGGTCTTATGGAAGAAAGCAGAGAAACCACCTGAGAACAACTGAGGAAGGAACTGCCTGCAGCAGGAAAAACGGCCGAGCCGGACCGATGGAAGGATACAACGTTTTGGCGTCTACCCCGCGTGCGAAGGGTACCAGGCCTGCCGGGGCACGGTGCCACGGGGCGGGCCTGCGCTGACGCTGGCGGGGGCATCGCGCGCCGGCGCCGTCCCTCAGATCCGATAAGCGGCGGTGGTCATCACCTTGGAGGCCGCCCGCATCATCGCACGCACCGGCGACGGCAGCGGCATGCCGCCCGCCTCGCGCGCGGCAGCGCCGTGCCTCGCCTCGTCGTCGCGCATCTGCTCCAGGATCGCGCGCGACCGGTCGTCGGCAATGGGGATCTGTTCCAGATGGCCATTCAGGTGCTGCTCGACCTGGTACTCGGTCTCGGAGACGAAGCCCAGGCTGATCCGGTCGCCCGCGCGCCCCGCCGCCCAGCCGATGGCAAACGCGCCCGCGTACCAGAGCGGGTTGAGCAGGCTGGGACGCGAGCCGAGCTCGCGCAGCCGTTCGGCGCACCAGCCAAGGTGGTCTTCTTCCTCGCGCGCCGCCTCATCCATCTGGGCGCGAACCTGCGGCGTGCGCGCGGTCAGCTTCTGGGCCTGGTAAAGGGCCTGCGCGCAGACCTCGCCCACGTGGTTGATGCGCATGAGCCCGGCCACGTGGCGGCGTTGCGTCTCGTCGAGGCCCTGCGCATCGGGCGCAAGCGCCTCGGCAGGATTGGCGCGGCTGGCGCGGGTGACGCCTGCGATCGCGCGCAAGGCCACATCGAATTCGCGAATCAAGGTATCCATGGATGCATGCACTGATGGTTACTCGGGGCGATTCCGCGTCCTACTCCCTGGCTGAAGGGGGGAGACGGCCCGGTGAATACGCCCTCGGGATTTCCCGCATTGTACCGTGGCCGAGTTGCCGGGTTTCTCCCGCCGCGCGCGCACTGGCAAGCGCCGGATACTCCAAAACCCTGAGTTGTGAAAAGCTGACAAGGGCAGTGAACCCGATTGTGAATCGAGGGCGGTTTGTTACAGTAGTTGGCAGCTTCTGACGAAGTTGGGTAAGCGGAAAATGGAGACTCAGGAGGTTTCTCCGCTAGCCACCAATAATTCTTATACGGAGATCATCGAGCATGAAAAAATCGCTTCTCGCGCTGGCTGCGTTGGGTGCATTCGCAGGTGCCGCTCAGGCCCAGTCCAGCGTGACGCTGTACGGCGTTGCGGATATGAACCTCGAATACGTCAATCACCTCGGCGTTGCGCCGTCAGCCGCCAACGGCCTCAGTACCGGCCGCGGCAACTCCGTCTATCGCATGTCCTCCGGCGGCCTGTCCGGCTCGCGTTGGGGCCTGCGCGGCGTGGAAGACCTGGGCGGCGGCTTGAAGGCGCTGTTCGTGCTCGAAAGTGGCTTCGCCCTAGACACCGGCTCTCTGCAGCAAGGCGGCCGCCTGTTCGGTCGTCAGGCGTACGTGGGTATCGAAAGCGCCCAGGCTGGCCGCTTCACCTTCGGTCGCCAGTACACCACGCTGTTCGACCTGCTCGCCAACTTCTCGCCCAGCGGCTACGCCACCCAGTATGAGCCGGTGGTCGCCCAGCTCGGCCTGAACTTCCGCTCCGACAACACCGCCAAGTACACCGGCGTGTTCGGCCCGGTGACCGCGATTGCGCACTGGTCCTTCGGTAACGGCGTGGCAGGCAACGGCGAAGTCCCGGGCCAGTTCCGCCGCGACACCGGCTACGGCGCCGGCGTGGCGTACGCCGCCGGTCCGTTCGGCGCGACCGTCGCCTACGACCAGTACAACCCGACCCTGAGCGCGACCGGCGACACCGGCACGTTCAAGAAGGCGGCAGTGGCGGGCAGCTATGCCTTCGGCCCGGCCAAGATCATGGGCGGCTATCGCTGGGGCCAGGCCAAGGCACAGAACGGCGCACCCATTCTGCGCGACAACTACTACTGGATCGGCGCCAACTACCAGGTCACCGCACCGCTGGGCCTGACGCTGCAGTACAACTACGACGACGTCAAGAACTTCGGCGGCAACACCCACCTCGCCAATCCCTGGCAGGTTTCGTTCATCGCCGACTACAGCCTGTCCAAGCGTACCGACGTCTACCTGACGGCCGCATACGCGAAGAACGCCGGCCTGAACTTCGACACGTCGGCAATCAGCTTCGCCAACGGCTACTTCCTCGGCTCCAACAACGACAACATGCTGGGCGTCGGCGTGGGTATCCGCCACAAGTTCTAAGCGCATCCGCGCGGCACTGCAAAGGCACCTTCGGGTGCCTTTTTTCATGGCGGACTCGCGCCGGTCCTAGGGCATCACCTCATCGGCACATTGTTATCCCGACACTACAATGCAGCAGCCTTGCGGATGCATCGACGAACGCACCGCGTCGTCGCGCCCTCCGGCAAAACGCAGGCACCCATAAGGAGACCCCATGCACCGCACCCGCCGCGGCGCGGCCCAAAGGCTGCTTGCCACCATCGCCAGCGCTTGCCTTGGCACCCTCGCCTGGCAAGCACCCGCGCAAGCCGCGGACCCCTACCCCAACAAGCCGATCCGCCTGGTGGTGCCGTTCCCCGCCGGCGGCACGACGGACATCCTGGCGCGCGCGGTGGCTGCGGAGCTGTCGAAGCTGCAGGGCTGGAACGTAGTCGTCGACAACCGGCCGGGCGCGGGCGGCAACATCGGCGCCGACATGGTCGCCAAGGCCGCGCCGGATGGCTACACGCTGTTGATGGGCACGGTGGGCACGCATGGCATCAACCAGTCGCTGTACGGCAAGCTGCCGTTCGACCCGATCAAGGACTTCTCACCCATCACTGAGGTCGCGTCGGTGCCCAATGTGCTGGTGGTCAACCCCGCCTTTGCGCAGCAGAACCGGATCAACAGCGTGACGGACCTGATCGCCTATGCACGTGCCAATCCCGGCAAGCTCAATATGGCCTCGAGCGGCAATGGCACCTCGATCCACCTGGCAGGCGAGCTGTTCAAGACCCAGACCCGTACCTTCATGGTGCACTTCCCTTACAAGGGCAGCGGCCCGGCGCTGACCGACCTGGCCGGCGGCACCATGCAGCTCATGTTCGACAACCTGCCCTCGTCGATGGCGCTGATCAAGGGCGGCAAGCTCAAGGCGCTGGCGGTCACCAGCGCCAAGCCCTCGCCGGCGCTGCCGGGCGTGCCGACGGTGGCCGAAGCGGCCCGCCTGCCGGGCTTCGAGGCCAGCTCCTGGTTCGGCTTGCTGGCGCCCGCCGGCACGCCGCACGACATCGTCGCGCGCGTCCAGCAGGAAGTCGCGCGCTCGCTGGCCACGCCGGCCGTGCGGGAGAAGCTGCTGGCCCAGGGCGCCGATCCGGTCGGCAACACGCCGGAGCAGTTCGCCGCCTTTATCCGCGCCGAGCTCACCAAGTGGGCCAAGGTGGTCAAGGACTCGGGCGCCAAGGTGGATTGAGGCGTGCGCCGGCCCGTGGCGGCGTGCGAGCGCATATACTTGAGGCATCAAACAACCAGCGTGTCGCGATGCCCATCCCACCTGCCGCCGAGGCCGCCACCAAGGCCGGCGCCGAAGAAGCGCCGGTCGATCTCGAAACCAGCGCCGACGATAATGCCCACGATGCCCTGCGCCTGTGGCTGCGCCTCTTGACCTGCACAAACCTGGTCGAGGCCGACATCCGCTCGCGGCTGCGCCAGGATTTCGCCTGCACCCTGCCGCGCTTCGACCTGATGTCCCAGCTCGACCGCCATCCGGAAGGCCTGAAGATGGGCGAGCTGTCGCGCCGCATGATGGTCACCGGCGGCAACGTCACCGGCATTACGGACCAGCTCCAGCAGGAAGGCCTGGTCTCGCGCGAGGCCTTGCCCAGCGATCGCCGCGCTTACCTGATCCGGCTCACGCCGGCCGGGCGCACCGCATTTTCCAAGATGGCGCGCGCGCATGAAGACTGGATCGAGCAGTTGTTCGGCGGCCTGCCCCAGACTGACCGGCGCGCCCTGTTTCGCTTGCTGGGCCGGCTCAAGACCGGGCTGGTGAGCGCATGAGCGCGGCCCGCCCCGGACCGGGCACGCGCTGCGCATTGCTGCTGACGCTGCCGGTGCTGCTCCTCGCGGCCTGCCAGAGCGCACCACCGGGGCCGGAAATCTCGCCGCTGAACGTCACGATCAAGCTTGGGCGCATCGGCGCGAAGACGCTGGTGGGCCAGGTCGACGTGCCGGACAACGGCGCGGTAGGCACCGCCGTGGGCGTTGGCGGCGGTGCATGGAACGGTGGTGGCTGGAGCGGTGGAGGCGTTGGTTTTTCCGTCGACCTGAACCAGTTGTTACGCCCGCAGCCGCGGCCGCGCATGGACCTGTTCCAATACACGGTGACGCCACTGGATGGCAGCGGCGGCAACGTCATCGTCAACGGCCCCGCGGCGCCGGGCCTGGAACCCGGCGCCTGCGTGCGGATGGTCTATCCCGACGGCGCGCCCGAGCCGCTGCTCGTGCCCTCCCGGGAATGCTGACGCGCCCCGCATGAAAAAAGCCTCCCTTGCGGGAGGCCGTTCTTACTGCGGCGCGCGCAGCTGGATTTCGCGCCTCGTTCAGGCCGCCTTGCGGCTGTCGCGCAGTTCGCGGCGCAGGATCTTGCCCACATTGGTCTTGGGCAACTCGCTGCGGAACTCCACGAACTTGGGCCGCTTGTAGCCGGTCAGGCGTTCCTTGCAGAAGGCAATCAGCTCGGCCTCGGTCAGCGCGGGATCCTTGCGGACCACGTACAGCTTGACCACTTCGCCCGAATGCTCGTCGGGCACGCCGACCGCTGCCACCTCCAGCACGCCCGGGCACTCGGCGGCCACGCCCTCGACCTCGTTCGGATACACGTTGAAGCCGGACACCAGGATCATGTCCTTCTTGCGATCGACGATCTTCGTATAGCCGCGCGCGTCCATCACGCCGATGTCGCCGGACTTGAAGAAGCCGTCGGCCGTCATGACCTTGGCGGTCTCGTCCGGGCGGTTCCAGTAGCCTGCCATCACCTGCGGGCCGCGGATGCAGATCTCGCCGGGCTGGCCAAGCGGCACGTCCGCGCCGTCGTCGTCGCGAATGGCGATGTCGGTCGACGGCAGCGGCAGGCCGATGGTGCCGGAGAACGCGTCGGAATCGGTCGGGTTGCAGGTAGCCGAAGGCGAGGTCTCCGACAGGCCGTAGCCCTCGATGATCGGGCAGCCCGTCCTGGCCAGCCACTTCTTGGCCACCGCTTCCTGCACCGCCATGCCCCCGCCGTTGGCCACGCGCAAGCCGGAGAAGTCGACCTTGTCGAACTCCGGGCTGTTGATCAGCGCGTTGTACAGCGTATTGACCGCCGGGAACATGTTGAACTTGTACTTCTGCAGCTCCTTGATGAAGCCGGGGATATCGCGCGGGTTGGGGATCAGCACGCTCAGGCCGCCGCTGCGCATGCCCAGCAGGCAGCAGACCGTCAGCGCGAAGATGTGGTACAGCGGCAGCGCCGTGATGGTGACCACCTGGTCGATCGGCGCGCCCTTGGCCAGCGCCGGCTGCATCCAGGCTTCAGACTGCAGCACGTTGGAGACGATGTTCCGGTGCAGCAGCACGGCGCCCTTGGACACGCCGGTGGTGCCACCGGTGTATTGCAGGAAGGCAACGTCGTCCGGGCCCGTGGTGGCGGGCTGCAACTGCATGCCGCGGCCCTCCTCCAGCACCGCGTTGAAGCGCACGCAGTTGGGCAGCTCCCAGGCCGGCACCATCTTCTTGACGTTGCGCACCACGAAATTGACGATCGCGCCCTTGAGGCCGCCCAGTAGGTCGCCCATGCTGGCCACCACCACGTGCTTGACCGGCGTGGCGGGCAGCACTTGCTCCAACGTGGTGGCGAAGTTCTCGAGGATGACGATGGCCTCGGCGCCGCTGTCCTTGAGCTGGTGCTCGAGTTCGCGCGGGGTGTAGAGCGGATTGACGTTGACCACGACAAAGCCGGCACGCAGCACGGCGGCCAGCACCACCGGGTACTGCAGCACGTTGGGCATCATGATGGCCACGCGCGCGCCGGCCTTGAGCCCGCGCGACTGCAGCCACGCCGCGAACTGCCGCGACATGCGGTCGAGCTCGCCGTAGGTGATCGACTTGTCCATGCACACAAAGGCACGGCGATCAGCATAGGTGCGGAAGGATGCCTCGAGCAATTCGGCCAGCGAGCGGAACTGGCTGCTATCGATCTGGGCAGGCACGCCGGCCGGGTAATGCTTCAGCCACAGTCTTTCCATGCACCGTCTCCTGATTTTCTGAATGGTCGTTCGATTTTCGACAGATGCTAAACGCGCGACCCGGTTAAGACAACACGTTAGATGAAGTCCTCTGGACTCTCTCCACCTTCTGACGTGAAGTTTAGCGCACAGCTCAACCCAGCCTCGGGAATTCCCCTAGCGGCTTCTCGCCAGGCCGCCACGAAAAGCCTTGCCGAAGTCAGGCGTTCACCGGCAACACCATCTTCATCATGTTGGTGGCCAGTTCTTCCGCCAGCGCCTGCGCCTCCATGCGCTCGGGCTGGTGCCAGGTGTACATGAAGCCAACCACGCTGCCGATCGCATGAGCGGTCACGCGCGCGTCCCCATAGCTGAACACGCCAGCGCGCTTGCCTTCCTCCAGCAGCGCATAGAGGTCGCGGTAGAAGGCACGCGCCATATTGCCCAGCCAAGTCACCGTTTCCGGCCGCAGGTACTGGTTGTCGCGGAAGCTGAGCGTGGCGGGCACGTAGCAGGCGATGCAACGCCGCGCCATTTCCCGCAGGCAGGCATGCAGGCGCTCGCGCACCGGCAGGGCCGGGTCGGCGGTCTCGCGGATGACCGGCAGGCAGGTCTGCGCGGACTCGCGGCACAGGATGTCGAAGATCTCGTACTTGTCGGTGAAGTAGTAGTACACCGCCGGCTTGGTCACGCCCAGCGCGCGGCACAGGTCGTTCATCGTCATGCCGGGATAGCCCTTGGTATAGAACAGCTGGGCAGCGGTATCGAGAATCTGGCGGCGGCGCGCTTCCTGCCGCTCGGCGATATGCGAGCGGGCGGGTACGGCGTCCGGAGCGATCTCCGGGGCGGCCTCGGCGGCGGGAGCAGGAGCGGTTTTCTGTGCAGTCGGCATGACGCGATTCTCGCATGGCGCCGCGCCTGGAAGGCCCGGCAGTCCGTTTTGGCGTTGACCCGCTACCCCTGGCTGCCACTGATTCACGCAGCCGGCGCCTGGCTTGACGCATGACGGCAATGCCAATACGATCATACCCAAGGGTAAGTAAATATACCAAAGAGTAAATTTCGCCAACCCAAGCCGGCTTGGCGGCCCACCAGCAAGGAGACACCGCCAATGGACGAGACGACCTACCTGGCCGACATGCATGCGCGCTGGCAGCGCGCATGGCCCGAGCACGCCCCGCTCACGCCGCAATATCCGTTGGGGCGCCAGCCGCTCACGGACATGCTGCGCCATTGGGGCCGCACCCGGCCGGACCGCCCAGCAGTGATCTTCTACGGCCACCAAACCACCTATGCCGGGCTCGACGCGCAGAGCGACCGCTGCGCCGCGCTGCTGGCAGCGCACGGCATCGGCGCCGGCGACCGCGTGGCAGTACTGATGCCCAATTGCCCGCAATTCCACATCGTGTTCTTCGGCATCCTCAAGCTGGGCGCCGTGTACGTGCCGATCAGCCCGCTCTCGCAGCGCGCCGAGTTGCAGCACGCGCTCGCCGACAGCACGCCGCGCGCGCTGATCGCGCTCGACCAGCTGGTGCCGCTGGTGCGCGACACGCGCGCCGCGCTGGGCACGCAGGATCCGCTAGCGCTGCTGTTCACAACCAGCTTTGCCGATGTGATTCCCGCCGAGCCCACGCTGCCGCTGCCGCCCATGGTGCAGGCACCGCGCTACCACGGCGAAGCGCAGGACCACGCCATCGACCTGCTGCCGGCCATGGCCGCGTGCACGCACCCGGCGCCCGCCACGCCGGCATCGCTCGATGCCGTGGCCGCGCTCAACTACACCGGCGGCACCACCGGCCTGCCCAAGGGCTGCATCCATACCCAGGGCGATATGGTGGACATGGCGGCCGCGTTCGGCGCGGTCTCGCTGGATATCGCCAACGACAGCGTCATGCTGGGCTTCTTCCCCGAGTTCTGGATCGCCGGCGAAAACCTCTGCCTGATCTTCCCCGCCTTCTTCGGCATCCCGCTGGTGCTGCTGGCGCGCTGGGATCCCGAGACCTTCATGGCGGCGGTGCAGCGCTACCGCGTCACCAACGCCTCGATGCTGGTGGACAACGCGGTGGAGGTGATGGAGCACCCGCGCGCGGCGCAATACGCATTGCGCTCGCTGCGCTACGTGGGCGTATCGTCCTTCGTCAAGAAGCTTAACCTGCCTTATCGCCGCGCATGGCAGGCGCTGACCGGCTCGGTCATCGCCGAGACCGCCTGGGGCATGACCGAGACCCAGACCTGCAACACCTTTGCCTACGGCATGCAGGCCGATGACCTGGACCTGCGCGCCCAACCCATCTTTGTCGGCCTGCCCGTGCCCGGCACCGAATTCAAGATCTGCGACTTCGAAGACGGCGAACTGCTGCCGCCGGGCGCCGAGGGCGAGCTGTGCGTGCGCACGCCGACCCTGCTCAAAGGCTACTGGAACAAACCCGACGCCACGCGCGAATCGCTGCGCAACGGCTGGTTCCACACCGGCGACATCGGCCTGATCGACGAGCACGGCTACCTGCACTACCTGGGCCGGCGCAAGGAGATGCTCAAGGTCAACGGCATGAGCGTCTTCCCGGCCGAGATCGAGGCGCTGCTGGGCCAGCATCCGGCCATTCTAGGCTCGGCGGTGCTGGGCCGCGCGGATGAAGACCGCGGCCAGTTGGCGGTGGCCTTTGTCATGCTCAAGCCCGAGGCCATCGGCACGGTGGACAACGTTGCGCTGGTGCAATGGTGCCGCGCCAATATGGCGGTCTACAAGGTGCCGCTGGTGCAGATCGTCGACGCCCTGCCGCTGACCGCCACGGGCAAGGTGCGCAAGCAGGACCTGGCGCCGCTTGCCGAACAGCTGGGCTGAACCCGCGATGCCTCTCTCCCTCACCTCCGCCCTATTCACCTCCTCCACATCATGACGTTGCGCAAGCTACTGATCGCCAATCGCGGTGAAATCGCCATCCGCATTGCCCGCGCCGCCGCGGCCACGGGCCTGGTAAGCGTGGCCCTGTACAGCGAGGACGATCGCGACGCCCTCCATGTGCGCAAGGCCGATGGCGCGGTGGCGCTGCCCGGCACCGGACCGCGCGCATACCTTGACATCGCGCAGGTGGTAGACGCCGCGCGCCGCAGTGGCTGCGACGTGGTCCACCCGGGCTACGGCCTGCTGTCCGAGAACGCCGAGTTTGCCCAGGCCTGCCTGGATGCCGGCCTGGCCTTCGTCGGCCCCGCGCCCGATGTGCTGCGCCTGTTCGGCGACAAGGCGCGGGCGCGCGCACTGGCGCGCGAGTGCAACGTGCCGGTGGTGCCGGGCTCGACCGGGCCGACGACCCTGGCTGCCACGCACGCGTTCTTTGCTGCGCTGCAGGCGCCGGGCAAGCCGGCCGGCATGATGATCAAGGCGCTGGCGGGCGGCGGCGGGCGCGGCATGCGCGCGGTGCACGCGGCAGCGGACATCGACGAGGCTTATGCCCGCTGCGTCTCCGAAGCCACGGCTGCGTTCGGCAACGGCGCCGTCTACGTGGAGCGCATCGTCCACGCGCCGCGCCATATCGAGATCCAGGTGGTGGCGGATGCGGCCGGTGGCGTGATCGCCCTGGGCGAGCGCGAATGCAGCCTGCAGCGCAGGCACCAGAAGCTGGTGGAAGTGGCGCCCAGCCCTTCGCTCGATGCCGGCACGCGCGCGCGCCTGGCGCAGGCCGCGATCACGCTGGCACGCGCCAGCGCCTATCGCGGCATTGGCACCTTTGAATTCCTGCTGGGCGCCGATGGCGAGTTCTGGTTCATGGAGGCCAACCCGCGCCTGCAGGTGGAGCACACCGTCACGGAAATGGTGACCGGCGTGGACCTGGTCCAGGTGCAGCTGGCCATCGCCGGCGGCCAGGATCTCGACCACCTCGGGCTGGCGCAAGCACCAGCGCCGCGCGGCATCGCGGTGCAGTTGCGCATCAACGCGGAGCACCTCGACGCGCAGGGCCAGTTGCGCCCCGCCAGCGGCCGCATCGACGCCTACGAGCCGCCCAGCGGCCCCGGCGTGCGCGTCGACGGCGCGGGCCATGCCGGCATGACCGTCAACCCGCGCTTCGATTCGCTGCTGGCCAAGCTGATCGTGCACGAGCCCGGTGGCAACTACGAGCGCGCGCTGGCCCAGGCCTATCGCGCGCTGTGCGAGTTCCGCATCGAGGGCATCGACACCAACCGCAGGCTGCTGCAGGACCTGCTGCTGCGCGACGACGTACGGCGCAACGCAGTCCACACCCAATACCTGGATGCCGCGCTGCCGGCGCTCGCGGCGCAAGCCCAGGATAGCGGGCCAGGCCATCCGGCGCTGCATGCAGTGGGCGCGGCCAGCAGCCCGCAAGCGCTCGCATCCACGCTGCCGGACGATCTGCCGGACGATGCCGAGCTGCTCTGCGCGCCCATGGACGGCGCGCTGGCGGCAGTGCAGGTGCGCGCCGGCGACCGCGTGCGGCGCGGGCAGCCGCTGGCCATCATCGAAGCCATGAAGATGGAGCACCCGCTGGAAGCGCCGGGCGCGGGCGAAGTCCTGCGCGTGCTGGCCGCGCCAGGCGACGTGCTGCGCGCGGGCGCGCCGGTGATCGTGCTGTCGATGGATGCAGGCGGCCACCATGCGGCGCAGGCCGGTGCCGCCGTGGATCCCGCCCATATCCGCGCGGACCTGCGCGACGCCCTGGCCCGCCACGCACTCACGCTGGACGCGGCCCGAGCGCAAGCGGTGGACAAGCACCATGCCCGGGGCGGGCGCACCGCGCGCGAGAACATCGCCCAGCTGTGCGATGCCAACTCGTTCATCGAGTACGGCGCGCTGGCCATCGCCGCGCAACGCCAGCGCCGCAGCGTGGAGGACCTGGAGCGCGCGACACCGGCCGACGGCATCGTCACCGGCATCGGCACCGTGAACGCCGAACGCTTCCCGGCAACGGATGCGCGCTGCATGGTGCTGGCATACGACTACACGGTGCTCGCCGGCACCCAGGGCTTCTACGGCCACAAGAAGCTGGACCGCATGCTGGCGCTGGCGCGCCAGTGGAGCCTGCCAGTGGTGCTGTTCGCCGAAGGCGGCGGCGGGCGGCCCGGAGACACCGACACCCCGGTGGTGGCCGGGCTGGATTGCACCTCCTTCATCCAGTTCGCACGGCTGTCCGGCCAGGTGCCGCTGGTGGGGATCGTCTCCGGGCGCTGCTTTGCCGGCAATGCCGCGCTGCTGGGCTGCGCCGACGTGATCATCGCCACGCGCAACGCCACCATCGGCATGGGCGGCCCGGCCATGATCGAAGGCGGCGGGCTCGGCGTGTTCGCCCCGGAGGAGGTCGGCCCGGTGAGCGTGCAGGCACCCAACGGCGTGATCGACGTGCTGGTCGACGACGAGATCGCCGCGGTGGAAACCGCGCGCCGCTACCTGTCCTACTTCCAGGGCGACCTGGCCCTCTGGCAGGCCGGCGACGCCCGCGCGCTGCGCCACCTGATCCCGGAGAACCGGCTGCGCAGCTATGACATGCGCGGCGTGCTCGCGGCGCTGGCCGATCACGATTCGGTGCTGGAGCTGCGCGCCGCCTTTGGGGCGGGCATCATCACCGCGCTGATCCGCATCGAAGGCCGCGCCTTCGGCTGCATCGCCAACAACCCGCGGCACCTGGGCGGCGCCATCGATGCCGATGCCGCCGACAAGGCCGCGCGCTTCATGCAGCTGTGCGATGCGCACGGATTGCCCATCGTCTCGCTGTGCGACACGCCCGGCTTCATGGTAGGACCGCAGGCCGAGAAGACCGCCACCGTGCGCCACGTCTCGCGCCTGTTCGTCACCGCCGGCGCGCTGCGCGTGCCCTTCTTCACCGTGGTGTTGCGCAAGGGCTATGGCCTGGGCGCGCAAGCCATGGCGGGCGGCAGCTTTAGCGCGCCGTTCTTTACGGTAGCGTGGCCCAGCGGCGAGTTCGGCGCGATGGGCATCGAGGGCTCGATCCGGCTAGGCTTTCGCAAGGAGCTGGAAGCCGTGGCCGACCCGGACGAGCGCGAAGCCTTGTTTGCGCGCATGATCGAGGCGGCCTACCAGCGCGGCCGAGCGCTTAATATGGCTAGCCACCTGGAAATCGACGCCGTCATCGACCCGGCCGACACACGCCACTGGCTGCTGCGCGGCCTGGCCTCGGCGCTCTCGGCACCGGGCGCGCGCGATATGCCTGCGGCCGGATCGCGCCGTTTCATCGACACGTGGTGACGAGAATAAGGAGAGGATCGATGTCCCATGACTTGAGGCGCGCGCCACGCGCCGCCGCCAGGATCGCCGCGCTGGCGCGTGGCGTGTTCGTGCGCAGCGTCGCCGTTGCCGCGTTTGCGCTGGTCAGCGCGCTGCCACTGCAGGCACAGGAAAAAACGCAGGACAGCGCCGCCGCGCCCATCAAAGTGGCGTTCATCGACCAGTTGTCCGGGCCGCTGGCCAACGTCGGCCAGATCTTCCAGGCCAACCTGAAGTTCGCGCTCGATGACGCCAACGCCCAGGGCGGCGTGCTCGGGCGCGACTACGCCCTGGTGAGCTACGACAACAAGCTCTCTGCGCAGGAAAGCCTGACGGCGCTGCAAAGCGCGATCGACGCGGGTGTGCGCGTGGTGTTCACCGGCGCATCTGGCTCGCCGGTGGTCACGGCGCTGGTGGAGGCCGTCAACCGCCACAACGAGCGCAACCCCGGGCAGCGCGTCCTGATCATGAACTACGCCTCGCTCGACCCAGACCTGACGGGCGCGCGCTGCAGCTTCTGGCACTTCGCCACCGAGGCGAACACGGCAATGAAGATGCGCGCGCTGGCCAACTTCGCGCGCCAGCAAAAGGGCATGCACAAGGTCTACCTGCTCAACCAGGATTACACCCAGGGCCGCATCTGGGCAGCATTGGGCCGGCAGATGATCGCGGGAGCGCGGCCCGACGTGCAGTTCGTCGGCGAGGCGCTGCACCCGCTGGCAAGGGTCAAGGACTTCGCGCCTTACATGAGCCGGATCAAGGAGAGCGGCGCCGATACCGTGGTCACGGGCAACTGGGGCCAGGACCTCAGCCTGCTGATCAAGGCCGGCGGCGAGGCTGGCTATGAGCTGAACTACCTGAACCATAGCGGCGGCGGCGCGCCCGGCACGGTGCTGGCCGTGTCGCAGGCCAAGAACGCGCACCTGACCTGGGTGGCCGAGTACCTGCCCAACGGCGACGATCCGGTGCTGGCTGCGCTGGCGGCGCGGGTCAGGCAAACCCCGGCGGGCGAGTACTTCGCCCCGCGCGTGCTGATCGCCGTGCAGATGCTCAGCGAGGCGATCCGCCGCGCCAACTCCGACGATCCGACCAGCATCGCGTTTGCCCTCGAGGGCATGCAGTACCGCTCGCCCGTGGGTGACGTGCTGATGCGCAAGAGCGATCACCAGTTGCTGCTGCCGCAGGTGGTCTCGACCATCGCGCCGGTGGACGGCAAGACGGTCAAGGTTGGCGTGGAAGGCACGCAATACGGCTTCCGCCTCGACAGCACCACGGCTGGGGGAGACCTGAACCTGCCATCGGTCTGCCGGATGAAGCGCCCACCGGGCGCCTAGTCAGGGCTTCCAGGCTTGGCGCCCGCTGCGGGCGCGGGGGGCGCGGGGGGCGTGTCGGGCGCGCCGCTGGCGCGTGCCGCGCCGATCGCGGCACCCACCGCGGTCCCGCTCTCGCCAGCGGTCAGCGCACCGCTGCCGCTGGCCGGCGGCGCCAGCTGGCGCAGGCGGGCGTCGCGCTCGGCGCGCGGCAGCTCGCCGATGCGCCGCACTTCGGCATAAAACGCTGTCCAATCGCCGCCGCTTCGCGCCAGCAGCACCGTGAAGGCCGGCACCCATTGCTGGTAGGTCGCCACGGCAGCGAGCTGCGCGTTGGTCAGCGGCCGCTCGAACCAGCGGTCGTAGCCGCTGTAGCCGCCCCACTCTTCCTTGAGCTTTGCATAGCGAGCACGCAAGCCGGCGAAGATCTCCGCCTTGCCGGCGCGCTTGGCATCGTCTGGCAAGGGCGAGTGATAGAGCACATCAAGCCGATCGCGCGCGTCCAGCAGCATCGCGCGGAATTGCTGGCGGCGCATGTCGTACTGGCGGTAACTGGCGCGGGCATCGGGCGACGCCGCCAGCGCCAGCCAGCGCTCCACCCCGGCCGTTTCCACGGCGGTGGCAAAGGACTCGTTGAAGGTGGTGTCATTGCGCACATAGACCACCTGGTGCGCCAGTTCGTGGAAGATCAGCCGGGCCAGCTCGCCTTCGGGCTGGTAGACGAAGGTATTGAGCAGCGGATCGTCGAAGTATCCCAGCGTGGAATACGCCGGGATGCCGGCGACGTAGGGTTCCAGGCCCTCTTTGCGCAGGCCCTGCGCATAGCCGTCGGCGTCGGCCTGCGCGTAATAACCGCGGTAGCTGATGCAGCCCACCACCAGGAAGCACCACTTGTGCAGCTCCATCGACAGCTCGGGGGTGGCGAACACGCTCCACACCACATACGACCGGTGCAGGTTGGCGTAGCGGCGGTAGCTGCCGTTGTCAGGCAGCTTCAGCTCACGGGAGGCAAAGTCGCGGATGGTGCCGGCGAGAGCCAGGCGCTGCGCCAGCCGCGTGTCCTTGGCTTGCTGCGCCGCGGCAATGGCGTCGGGCAATGGCCGGGAATCCGCCATCACCCCAAGGTGGCCACCGATCGACTGCGCGTAGTAGCCGACCGTGTCGCAGCCGGACAGCAGCGCGGCAAGCCCCAGCGCAGCCAGGGCTTGAAGCGTGCGTGCCGGGCGCAGGTTCATGGCGGCTAGGCGGCGACAGCCGTGGCCGGCGCGGCTTCCACTTGCACCAGGCAATCGTAGAACACCGGCGCGCGGCCCAGGTCGGTCAGGCGCTGGCTGGTGAGCTCGTTGGCGTTCTTGCCGTCCGGCGCCAGTTTCTTCCACCAGATCGACAGCCCCACCACCAGCCCGCGGCGAGCCCGGTCGGTCACGCGGGCCCGCGCCAGCATGCTGCCGCGGTCGTTGAAGGCACGCACCATGCTGCCGTTGGCGATGCCGCGCGGGGCGGCGTCCTCGGGATGGATGTCCAGGTGCGGCTCGCCTTCGGTGGCGCGCAGGCTGTCGACGTTGACAAACGAGCTGTTGAGGAAGTTGCGCGCCGGCGGCGAGATCATCGCCAGCGGATAGCGCGCTGCCAGTTCCGGCGCGGTCGCGGGTGTCTCGTACGGGGGCACGTAGTCGGGCAAGGGATCGAGGCCGTCGCGGCGCATGATCTCCGAGTAGAACTCGCACTTGCCGGACGCCGTGGCAAAGCCGCCCTCGGCAAGCGGCGCCGCCGGCAGGTTGAGCTTTTGCCAGCCCTGCGCCTTGAGGGAGTCCCAGCTGATGCCTGCCGCGCGCGGGTCCGTGGCCACGATGGCCTGGGCGGCGATGTCCTCGTCGCTATCAGCAAAGCACGGCTCGACAAAGCCCATGCGCCGGGCCAGGCGGCGGAAGATCTCGGTGTTGGGCAAGGCCTCGCCCAGCGGCGCGATAGCCTGGTTGTTGGCCAGGAAGTACGTATGGCCGTAGGCCTTGTGCACATCCACGTGCTCGAGCTGGGTGGTGGCCGGCAGCAGGATGTCGGCATAGTCGGCCGTATCGGTACGGAACTGCTCCAGTACCACGGTGAACAGGTCTTCACGCGCGAAGCCTTCGGCCACCTTGGTCGATTGCGGCGCCACCGACACCGGGTTGCTGTTGTAGACCACCAGCGCTTCGATTTTCGGGTTGCTCGCGCCGTCACCGGCATCGAGCAGCGCGTCGCCGATGGTGCTCATATTGACCGTGCGCGGCAGCGCCGGCAGGCCAGGCAGCAGGTCGGGGCGCTGCAGCGCCAGGTTGTCCACCGGGAAGAAGCCCGAAGTGGACAATTGGAGGCCGCCGGCCGCATGGCGCCAGGCACCTACCAGGGACGGCAGGCAGGCCACCGCGCGCACCGCCTGGCCACCGCCATGGGAGCGCTGCATGCCGTAGTTCAGGCGGATCGCCACCGGCTGGCGCTCGCGCACGGCGAGTTGCCCGTAGAGGCCGGCCAGCCATTCGATGTCGTCGACGCCGATCCCGCAAAGTTCGGCCGCGCGCGCCGGATTGTAAGCCTGGGCACGCTCGCGCAGCGCCTCGAAGCCCACCGTGTGGCTCGCGATGTACTCAAAGTCGAGCAGGTCGTCGCGCATCAGCACGTGCATGATCGCCAGGGCCAGCGCGCCGTCGGTGCCAGGCATGAGGGCGATATGGCGATGGCATTTCTCGGCCGTCAGCGAGCGGTATGGGTCAATCGCCACCAGGGTGGCGCCGCGCCGCTTGGCTTCCTGCACCCGCGTCCAGAAATGCAGGTTGGAGGCGATGGGGTTGCCGCCCCAGATGATGATGAGCTTGGCATCGGGCACATGCTCGATGTCCATGCCGATGCTGGCGCCGTAGGTGTAGCGCAGTGCGGTGGCACCGGCGCTGGCGCAGATCGTGCGGTCAAGCAGCGAGGCGCCCAGCTTGTGAAAGAAGCGCGCCGCCATGCTCTCGCCCTGCACCAGCCCCATGGTGCCCGCATAGCTGTACGGCAGGATGGCCTGCGGGTCGCGCACGGCGATGGCGGACAAGCGGGAGGCCACGGTGTCCAGCGCCTCGTCCCAGGAAATCGGCTCGAACTTGCCTTCGCCCTTGCGGCCGACCCGCTTCATTGGCGTGAGCAAGCGGTCGGGGTGGTAAGTGCGCTCCGTGTAGCGCGAGACCTTGGTGCACAGCACGCCCTGGGTGCCGGGGTGATCGGGATCTCCCGCCACCTTGGTCGCGCGACCGTCTTCCACGGTGACGAGCAATGCACAGGTATCAGGACAATCGTGCGGGCAAGCGGCACGGACGATGCGGGAAGCCATGGATTCTCCTGGCAAGCAATTGGGGGCGGGCGGCGCGACTGGCATGGGAACCATGCATCGGGGCGGCTGGGCGGCCACACGCGGCGGGACCTGGCTACCGTGCAGGAAAGGCCGTTGCCGGGCTGACCTGATGGCATCGCGTGTTGTATGCCGGCGTCGCCCCGACGGGCGCCGCCGGGGAAATTGTTAGGCTCCGATTGTATTCGATTATGATAGCCCGACGCTGCGCCGGGGGATGGCGCCAGGGCAGCGCCGGCACAGACCGGCAAGGCATTCACGGGTAAAGAACACACCGTTTTTCACGGGGAAACCATGCAAGTGCATTCTGGGGTCAGGAGCTGGCGCTTTGCCGGCCTGCTGGTGGCATGCGCCATCGGCTCATTCGTTGCCAATGCCAGCGCCGAGAACGGGGTCAGCGCGGACACCATCCTGCTGGGCCAGTCGGCTGCGCTCACCGGGCCTACCGCCATGCTCGGCAAGCAGCTCAATTCCGGCGCGCAGCTCTATTTCGACTACGTCAACCAGCACGGCGGCATCTACGGCCGCAAGATCGAGCTCAAGGTGCTGGACGACTTCAACGAGCCCGAATCCGCCGCCAAGAACACCCGCGCGCTGATCGACGAAGACCGCGCCTTCGCGCTGTTCGGCTACGTGGGCACCGAGACCGGCGAGGCCTCGCTGCCGCTGGCCACCCAGGCCAGGGTGCCGTTCTTCGCCCCCTACAGCGGCGCCCAGTCGCTGCGCGAGCCGTTCAACCGCTATGCGTTCCATGTGCGCGCCGGCTTCAACGAGGAAGCCGCGGCCATCCTGCGCCAGGTCCGCGTCACCGGCCTCAAGCGGGTCGCTGTGGTCTACAACGAGGACGCCTACGGCAAGGCCGGCCTGGAGGCGCTGGAACGCGCTCTCAAGGCCTCGCCCGACAGCGGCGTGCAGATCGTCGCCCGCGAAGGCGTGGTGCGCAATACGGTGGAAATCGGCGACGCCATGCAGGGCTCGATGAAGTCCAAGCCCGACGCGGTGGTGATGATCAACGCGTACCGGACCACCGGCGCTTTCGTCAAGGAAGCGCTGCGCCGCGGCTTCAACGGCCAGTTCTACAACGTCTCGTTCGTCGGCACCCAGGCGCTTGCCAAGGAAGTGGGCGCCAAGGGCAGCGGCGTGATCATCTCGCAAGTCATGCCCCACCCCGGCAACGCCACGCTGCCGGTGGTGCGCGAATACCTGCGCCTGCTGCAGGCGGCCGGCAAGCCCAACGAGTTCGACTATGCCAGCATCGAAGGCTTCATCGCCGCCAAGGCCTTTGTCGAGGGCACGCGCCGCGCCGGCAAGGACCTCACCCGCGAAAAGCTGATCACCGCGCTGGAAAGCATGAGAAACGTCGACCTCGGCGGCTACGTCATCAACTTCAGCCCGGAGAGCCACGTCGGCTCGAAATTCGTCGAGATGACCATCATCAATTCGCGGGGGCAGGTCATCCGCTGAAGTCAGCCACTGGCCTTCCGCCGCGGCCGGGCTTTTCTCCCCTCTCCCCTCACGGGGAGAGGGAGCGACTGCCGTCGTCATGGCGGGCGGCTCTAGCCGGTTCCGCGGCTTCGACGGTGCCTCGGGTTTGCTCCCCTCTCCCCCTGAGGGGCTTAGGTGTGCCCACATTTTTTGAACAACTAGCTGTTCTCCCTACACCCATCTCCACCGGACAGCTATTCATCCTGCT
>NZ_BAAILO010000083.1:0-586 GCF_054589115.1 Cupriavidus sp. 8B
CTCCGGCGGCGCGAAGTAATTCTGTAACGATCGCTGGTCCGTCACTTAGTAGCATCTTTACTTTCTTTCGCTCTGACTACGCGGCTTCGCTCTCGTTGAGTAAAAAGAGCGCTGTCCCGAATCATGCCTAAAATAGGCTGCAATCTCAGCCGAGAACCAAATGCAAGGTGGCCTTGCCGCAGTGTGAGAGTAGGCGCGCAGTGGACACGCATTCACCGAACTGCGGAAGTAAAGATGATGCTATGAGCGTAATCACGGGCGCGAATCAACGTTACTTCACAAAGGGAGCGCGATTACTACACTTCACGGCAACCACTATTTGCGGACGCAAGCATGATCGAAGCCGAATGTGAAGTTCCGCCGCTGAGAGTGATCCGTGTTCGCTCCAACGGGAAGCGCGACTTTGACGCCAGGGATAAGCGCCAACTGGTCGAGGCGTGTCTACGGCCAGGGGTATCGGTAGCCGTGAAGTGTAGTAAAGGTGCGACATCAGGCCTTGTCAAAAGAGTTTGTAAATCAAAAGGTTAGCGGTTTCCCTGTTAGCCTCCGTACCAAGATTACTTCTATTTTTCGAGTAGTAATCTTG
>NZ_BAAILO010000084.1:0-1640 GCF_054589115.1 Cupriavidus sp. 8B
GCCAACGGGCGGAACTTCCGTGCGACTATCGATAGCGCTGCAGTGACGGGCAAAGCCGCGCACGAAGCAAAGCCGCCTGGCCCACTCCGCGGGTTGAACCGATGGATGTTGCGCCCATTCCAGAGCCAAGCGGGTGCTGATGTGCTCGGTCTGCTGCGTCTCCAAGAAGCTGACGAACCGGGGCAACAGCAAGCCGGCATCGCGCATCTTGAAGCCCAGGCTGCGGCGCAGGTCAAGGTACTCCCGGAGCGCCTCGCGAAGCGTGTTCATCGCGCACCTCCCGGCCAGGCCATGGCTAATGTCCGAAGGGTGCGGAGATCCACCTTCGCATAATGGCTGGTGGACTGCGGGCTACGATGGCGAAGCACTTGGCCGATCTCTGGCAGCGACGCACCGAGTTGCAACATGCGAACAGCCAAGGCATGCCGGAACTGGTGCGAGCCGCGGTGCGGGGCATCGGCTTTGGCTCGGTTGAGCGCGTGGCGCACGATCGTGCCGATCCCGTCCGAACCTTCCCTCAGCCCGCGTACCGGCGCCATAGATCGAAGGAAGAGGTGCCGATCTGGACTGATGGGCCGTCCATGCTCGAGATAAGCAGCGATCGCCTCACCCACGTCAGCGGTCAATGGCAGGAGACTCTCCCGCCCGCCCTTGCCACGCACACGCAATTGAGCACGGTCCCAGTCGACGTCGTCCAGCGTCAGCCTAACGATCTCGCAGGCTCGTAGCCCCAGTCGCGCCAAGAGCAGTAGCACGGCGCGATCGCGTCGCCCCACCGGGGTCCGGCGATCGCAACTGTCGAGTGCGCGTTGTGCGTGTTCGGCTGAGATGGCTCTGGGGATTGGGGGCGTGCTCGCCCAACTGGCCACCGCTGGCACGCTTGCGGCAAATCCCGCGGTGACCTCGCCGAGAAACTGGGCGTGACGAAGGAACGACCTCAGTGCCGTGACAACGTTCTTCAGGGCAGCCGGCCCCATGCGCTTTGCCTCGCTCTGAACGAAAGCGCTCGCGTCGGTCACGCGAACGTGACGCAGGCAGACTTCTCCTTGACCGAAACGCCATGCCAGGAATTTGCGGGCCATCCTTGCGTAGGACTTGACGGTCACAACGGCCAACCCCTTATCTCGCTGTAGGGACTGCGCGAACTCCTCGGCAATGTCGTCAGCGGCAATAGCGTGCGCTTGAGCAGCAGGACACACTCCTCGATCACGCAAGAAGCGCATCAACAGTTCCAACGCGTGCAGTTCCCGGCGTCGCGTCTCGAAGCATCGCGATCGACGTCGCGAACGAAGGCGCTGATATCGCGCGATGTCGCCGTCCTTCAAGGCATGGAAGGAAATGCGGCTATCCTCGCACCAGCGCCCAAACGCAAGTGCGTGTCGTGCAAGCTGACACACATAGCTGATCGAGTATTGCTGCCCGATTAGCGAACCGATGAACGCAACAAGGTGCTCCGCAGTTTCGCCTCTGATGCTGCGGACCAGCGCGTCGGCGCTCTCATAAGAATGTTCCACGGTCTTCTCCTGTCAGGCGAAAGTGCCTGCAAAGGAGAATGCCAATGTCTAGCGCCCATGTGACAAGTCCACGACAGACTGGGGGTCCCAGTGAACACCGGACATAGTTCCGCGCGGGAGATAGTC
>NZ_BAAILO010000085.1:0-333 GCF_054589115.1 Cupriavidus sp. 8B
GGTTCGCACGAATGGACGGACGTATTTCGCGTGCAGCAGCTTCACCTCATAGCCCATCTCGAGGAGCTTGCGAGCCCACCAGTGCCCGCTGCCGCATGCCTCCAGCGCCACGCGTCCTTTGCGCTGAGCTAGGAACTCGATCAGCTTTTGACGCTGGAATCGCCGGTTGTGTATCTCGCCAGTCTCAGGGTCAACCCAGTACAGCTGGAACACATGCTTTGCAATATCCAGCCCAAATGTCATAGCATTCATTTCGGGTCCCTCCGTTCCTGTAGTGGTGGTCACATCTTCCACTCTGGCACATTGCGATGCCGTTCGGTCTGGAGGGACCCC
>NZ_BAAILO010000086.1:0-27612 GCF_054589115.1 Cupriavidus sp. 8B
AAAAGTGAGCTCGATCTGGAGCGCGTGCACCGGGGCAACGGAAGACGAAGTCGAGGTTCTCGTCACACTGTATCCCGCCAAATACGTCGTGCGCGGCGGTGAACGTCTGCCCGAAGCCCCTCGCGTGTGAGGTGCGGCCATCGTGCATCTGCATGCCGGCGACCCAGAACCTGCCAGCCGGACCGCACTACCGAGCGATTCGAGCCGATCCCGCAGCGGTCCGGGCGCGCTCCAACTGAGTCGTGAACCTAACGCCCGGCGGTTCGCCAGCCATGAGGCTCGAAGAGCGCTTGCGCCGTGCCATTAGATTCAGCCAGCGAGCGCCATACTCGGACTACCCGGGGCGAGGTATCGGCCCCGCCGCATCTCGAACCTCGTACCGAAGATAGGAGAAGATAAGTCAATGAAGTCAACCCGCCCTAAGCTGGCAACAGCGGATGCAAGCCGCCTGATGCGGACTTCCTGATTCATATTATGAGCAAAGTCATCATCACATGTGCTGTCACCGGTGCGATTCATACGCCCTCAATGTCACGGTATCTACCGGTCACACCGGAAGAAATCACTGAAGCCTCGGTCGGCGCGGCCGAAGCGGGCGCCGCGATCATTCACCTTCATGCACGCGATCCTGTCACGGGCAAGCCGGACCAGAGCCCCGATGCATTTGGCCGATTCTTGCCGCAAATCAAGGCACGCACCGATGCAGTGTTAAATATCACAAGTGGCGGCTCGCCCTACATGACGATCGAGGAGCGCATTCAGCCGTCAATGCGCTTTGCGCCCGAGTTGGCTTCACTCAATATGGGCTCTATGAACTTCGCGCTGTTCCCAATGCTGGCGCGTTTCAAGGAATTTAAGCATGCCTGGGAGCGCGAAGCGCTCGAAGCCAGTCGTGACCTGATTTTCCGAAACACCTTTAAGGATATTGAATACGCCCTAGCGCAATGTGCCGCCAATGACACGCGCTTCGAATTCGAGTGCTACGACGTGAGCCACCTCTACAATTTGGCGCACTTCGTCGAGCGCGGTCTGGTCAAGGCGCCGTTCTTTGTTCAGACCGTGTTCGGCATCCTGGGAGGTATCGGCACGCATCCTGACGACGTGTTGCACATGAAGCGGACGGCCGACCGGTTGTTCGGCAATGACTATCACTGGTCGGTGCTGGGGGCAGGCAAAGATCAGCTTCGCCTTGCAGGAATGTCTGCCAGTATGGGCGGCAATGTGCGCGTCGGATTGGAAGACAGCCTGTGGCTTGGACGGGGCACGCTGGCCGAGAGCAATGCCGCACAGGTGCGGCAGGCGCGCCAGATTATCGAGGGGCTTGGACTCGAAATCGCCAGCCCAAACGAAGCCCGGGAAATCTTGCAATTGAAGGGCATTGGGAACGTCAAGTTCTGAGAGAATGAACAGGGGCGGCGTTTTTTGCCAAGCAAATCGCGTTGCGAGGTCCATGGGGGTGAGCGCCGAGATCAGGCGCGCCGGTGTGGCCGACGCTGCAATCGGCCAGCAGTGCCTTTCACCGAGATGTGGCGACGCCATCGGCTAGACCTAAATCGCCGATCCACTGTGCTTGATGCCGGGCCCCTCGCGGGCCCGTTGTCTTGGCTCATCGCATCGCTATTGCTTCAGACCAGCACGAGTCGAGCCAAGGTGCACGATGCGTGGGGGCAAAGCGAACGCGGTTGACGTCCATGCGTCAGCGACCCTCCCCATAAGGGGTATTCACCAGCGACAGATTCGCTTGCGAGGTCAATCGGCTGCGCGCACAATGAGGCTGGACGTAAGGACGAAGTGGAGGTAAGAAATGCATGGTCACCTTGACTCACAAGCTGAATACCGCGAGGTTGGGGGCGATCTCATATCCGGCACCATTGTTGACTCGCGCACCACCCATGTTGAAGTCCTTGCGCGTCGGGCGACCGGGCCCATCTCTTGGCGTTTTCGTCAACCGCGGCTCGCGCTGTTCTGGTTTCGTAACGGCCTCAAAGAGTTGCATCTGCAACTCGACGGCCGCCGCATCCACTCGGGAATAACACAAGGAACAAACCTTGCGCTGTTCCCGGCCTCGATTTCGGTCGAAGGCGAGTTCGACGTAGCACCGTGCTTCGACTACACGGTGGTCTTCCTTGACCCGGCCATTGCCTCCGAAGCCGGCTGCCACTTCAATCGGCCGTTGATTGCCTTTGGCAACGAAGATCTCCAACGTGGCCTTTCGGTCCTATGCCGTGAGGCGCGCAATGCAGACAGCCTTTACGGGTTGTTCGCCGAAGGCTGGGCAATGCAAGCACTCGCCCTCCTGGCGCGGATCGACGGCAGCCAGCGAGCCGCCATTCGGCCGTGCGGTGGCCTCCCACCTAGCAGCTTGCGGCGCGTTATCGACTACATCGAGGCCGACTTGTCGCGACCGTTCACAATCAAGGGCTTGGCGCAAGTTGCCGGTGTCAGTCCCCGACATTTCATGCGGGCTTTTCGAGAAAGTGCCGGGCAGACGCCATTGCGCTTTGTGTACGGTTTGCGTCTCGAGCGGGCCAAAGAGTTCCTCTTGGATCCTCGTCGCACCGCAACTGAAGTCGCCCTGGATTGCGGCTTCAGCCACGCTCAGCACTTCAGCACCGCATTTAAGAAGGCGACCGGCGTCACGCCGTCCGATTTTCGCAGGGCAGCGACGCGCTAATGCGTTAAGCGGCCCCGGGGTGCCGTAGTGGCGTTGGTCATCGTGATTTCCTTCAAGGACAAAGTTCGGTGGATCGCACATCAAACTAATCCAGACTTCACGATGGCGACCCAGAACGAAATGGCCGCTGCGCGGCAAGCCGCTTCGGGCTACGCCCTACGCGCTTTGCCGCGCAGCGAGTGGCACAAGACTTACCCCACTTCCTGGGACACTAACCGATGGAGAGCTCACGCTCGAAATACGTCTAGGTTGTCGGTCAACCATTCCGTTAACGAACGTGGGGCCTTTCCGGTCAGTTCCTCGACCGTCGAGGTCGTTTCGGCGATCACAGACTCGCGGAACATTTGGTCGAGTCCAACCAAAAGATCGGCTACGAGCGGAGCAAGTCCGGCGCCGAGCAGAGCCTCTCTCTGCTCGGCAGGCGAACGTTCGACGTAAGTAACCGGATGTCCAAGTAGGCGGGCCAACTCCTCTGCCACCTGGTTCATGGTCCACACACGTGGACCAGACAGGTGGTACGCACGTTGCGACGTCGGCTCGATTTCCTCGAGCAATGCAATGCGGGCCACTTCAGCAACGTCGCGGGTATCGATGAAGTTCACACGCCCGTTACCCGCGGCGCCGGCCCAGGAACCGGCGGCGATGTGTGGCCCCAGACGCTTGAGCACATGGCTGAAAGTGCTAGGGCGCAAGACGGTAGATGCGATCGGCTGCTGCGCCAAATGCGCTTCGATCTGCATGTGCCAAGCGATGGGAAGAAGTCGGGTCGCGGGACCAATGGCGGACAGTTTGACGATGTGCCGAACGCCTGATGCAACTGCTGCATCGGATCAACGCGATTTCGTTGGCGACCTGTTCGAGGGAGGTGCCGTGCGCGATGAAGAGCCGGTCGATGCCGCGTAGGGTCTCCTCAAGCGTGTCCGCGCGTTTGAAGTCGACCTTGAATGGGATCACCCCTTCGGGCAGTCGCGCTGTGCTGGGTTGGCGCGTTAGCGCGACCAGGTCGATTGGGTCGGCGGCGAGCAACGCCGTCAATGTAGCGCCAACGCGTCCTGTTGCCCCCGCGATGGCGATCCGCGGTTTCTTGATCTTAGCCTTGGAGGGGTTGATCATGGTTAGTACCTCTAAGATGTATCATGGAACAAACGATCCACATATCTTGGAACGATCGGTCCAATTTGTCAAAGGGTATTTGAATGAGCGGTAAGCCGCAATACGACGAAGGTGCCGTCATTGATGCAGCCATGGATGCCTTCTGGCGTCACGGATACGCGGCTACATCGATCAACGTGTTGATGGAAGCGACCGGACTATCGCGTTCAAGCCTTTACCAACGTTTTAAGGACAAAGATGGCCTGTTCCAGATAGCACTTGCAGCTTATACGGATCGGGTGCTACGGAGGATGAAGTCATACGAGGGCGGCAGTGCCCGTGCGCGGCTCGAGGCGCTGCTGCGGGGGCTGCTGCCGATGGGGTCCCGTCGCCCCCCTGGTTGCCTGCTCGCACGAAGTTGTGCCGAGCTAGTCGATCTGCCGGCAGCAGGGCAGAAGGCGGCGCTCTCGGGGATGAGTCAGCAGCGCGATCTGCTCGAAGGTCTGCTTCGGGAAGCAATTGCAGATGGCGAACTGCCAACTGATGCAGATGTCGCTGCGCTGGCTTGGTATTTTCTCGGCGTGATGCAAACGATCTTGAATTTGCCGCAGGCGGGTGCTAGCAGGGGCGAATTGGACCGCATGATCGCCGTTGTGATGTTGGCGTGGCCGGCGGCCGGTGTCGGACAAACGAGATCTTGAGCCTATACGGGCTCGATGGCCTCAACGAGGCGCAGGATGGATGCGTCGTTGGGGAAGATGCCCACCACGTTCGTGCGCCTACTCGGAATCCACGTGCCGCTTCGCATAGGAGCCGCAGTGCATTTGCGTTCAGGGACAACAGGTGCATGTGGCATAACCCGATTGACGACTACCACGGATTCCGTCGCGTCATGCACTGGATCACGCTGGCGGGAACGAGCCCAGTTCGGGCGGCAGAGTCTAGTGATAGTTTTCGCGCGAGATCAGGATCTGCTCGATAAAAGGGCATTGCTGGATCAGGATCCATCGGTTTCTACCGATCCACTGTTGCGCGCTCCAGGGCATCGCTACGGTACTGTGCAGGTCTTCGATGTGGTCCAGACGCATGCAGGTGTCCTGGCGCGCGGTGGACGTGTGGGGGATGCGCCTGTCAGGCTCTGCGATGTCTCTTTTGTGCGGGACTTCGACGGCAACTGCCTTGAAATTTCGCAGCGGAAATCCTTGGTGGGGACTTTGGGCCGAAGAGAAATTCAGTGCGTGAGTTCGTTGTCGCGGATTGACAGATCGGAGACGGCGCTTTCGGGTTGGAGTCTTAGTACTTCCCGGGAAGAACCTAGCGCCATGAGCACCTGGTGGTATGGTTCAAATTTTCGGTGGCAGATTCCACACTCAATCCGGCTCTGGCAGCAATGCTAACCCGGGGCACTTTCGTTCCGATGCGCCGTGCATATCCAGAATTGGATCTCGGCATTGTCATATTTGCCCATGCTGCGCTTGGTTGTAGAGCCCAACTTCTTCGGTAGCCGGCATGCAGCAAACTCTGTATGGCGACAACGCATTCTGCTGCGGCTGCCGCCATACATACCGCGAAAGTGGAGGGGTTAGTCGAAATCAAGCTCCATGATCGGACCGGAGCCGGCGGCGATCGCCGCTGCCAGAGATTCTATTTCGGGTAGCAGCTTCTTGAAATAGAAGCGCGCCGTCGCGACTTTCGATGCATAGATCGGATCGGCAGAGGCGGCGTTGACGAGCCCGATCGCAGCCATACGTGCCCACATCCATGCTAGACCGACATGACCGGCAAGCCGAAGGTATGATGCAGCAACGCTTCCCAAGGCGTGAGGATCCGCCTTGGCTTGCATCGATACTTCGTGCGTCGCATTCCGCAACACATCGGTCGCGCTCAAAAGCGGGGCGGTGAACTCCCGCAGGACTGGTTTATCGGCATTCGCGTTGATGAACTCGGTGACGAGTGCAAGGAACATCTCCAGCCGTGTGCCCTGGTCGAGGAGAACTTTGCGTCCAAGGAAGTCCATGGCTTGAATGCCGTTGGCACCTTCGTAGAGCGGGATGATACGT
Source organism: Cupriavidus sp. 8B (assembly GCF_054589115.1). Lineage (NCBI taxonomy): Bacteria > Pseudomonadati > Pseudomonadota > Betaproteobacteria > Burkholderiales > Burkholderiaceae > Cupriavidus > Cupriavidus sp. 8B. Next base: position 5,827 of record NZ_BAAILO010000086.1, read on the forward strand.
GCGTCACGAAGATGCTGTTCGACCTGGTTATCCACGATATAGCCATGTCCACCAAGGACTTGCATTGCCAGGCTGGTACATTCGACGGCGAGGTCGCTGCTGAATGCTTTAACGATCGGTGTAACCAGGGCAGAGAGTTCTGCCGCCTGATGCCGAATCGCGGAGTCATCGCCGAAGTGCTGGGTGTCGGCCAGCTGGCATGCCCACTGCGCGAATGCTCGTGTTCCTTCGATATAGGCTTTCTGAGTCAGCAGCATACGGCGCACATCAGCATGCTCGATAATCGGATCCGCCGGGCTGTTACGGGCCGATGCTGTTGGGGACCTTCCTTGTGTGCGGTCCTTCGCATAGGCCAGTGCCTTCTGGTACGCCGCCTCCATCAGCCCGATTGCATTGACCCCGACAAGGAGCCGCGCGTGGTTCATCATAACGAACATAGCCGCGAGCCCCTTGTCTGGCTCGCCCACCAGATAACCCGTTGCACCATCGAAGTTCATCGTGCAGGTGGCGTTCGCATGGATGCCCATCTTGTGCTCCAGGGAGCCACAAGTGACTGCGTTGCGTTCGGCCAGATCTCCTTCAGGCGACACCAGGAACTTTGGAACAAGGAAGAGGGAGATACCCTTGACGCCGGCGGGCGAGTCCGGTAACCGGGCGAGTACCAAATGGACGATATTGTCCGTGAGGTCGTGTTCCCCTCCCGAAATGAAGATCTTCGTACCGGTTATGCCGAAGGTGCCATCGGCATTCGGTACGGCACGGGTGCGCAAGAGTCCGAGGTCGGTGCCGCAATGCGGCTCGGTCAAACACATGGTTCCCGCCCATTCGCCGGAAGCTAGCTTCGGCAGGTAGAGCGCCCTCTGCGCGTCCGAGCCATTTGCCGCCAGGCATGTGTAAGCCGCCTGCGACATACCCGGATAAGCCGCCCAGGCCATGTTAGCACCAGCGAATATCTCCATGACTGCCGCATTGACCGCGTTCGGCAGTCCCTGCCCGCCATGCTCCGATTGACATGCCAGTGCGGTCCAGCCTGCCTCAGAAAATCGCCTGTACGCGTTCTTAAATCCCTCAGGCGTTGTCACCACACCTGACGAAGGCATGGTACAGCCTTGGAGGTCTCCAATGCCGTTCAGGGGCGCCAGAATCTCTGTAGCGAACTGACCTGCGGCTTCGATTACCTGGTTGATCGTATCGGGATCGGCAATTTCGGAGCCGGTGGACACGTCGAGCAGCTCATGTAGCACGAACTGAAGATCGCGGAGGGGGGCGTGATAGTAGTTCATAAGGTCCGGGTGTGCTGGCAGCCGCATGGCTGGCCGGAGAGAAATCGAGAAGGGCTGAGCGGGGCGCTATGCATTGCTTTGCTCGGCAACCAAGCGCGAACGCAAGTCTCTACGCAGGATCTTGCCCACCGTTGATTTGGGCAGGGCATCGACAAACGTAATGTGTCGTGGCACTTTGTAGGCGGCAAGATGGGAGCGACAGTGTGCCTCCACTTGTTCCGTGGTGAGCGCCATATTGCATGGCACGATGAAGAGGTGCGGGGCCTCGCCAGAACGGTCGTCAGGCACGCCGATACAGGCGGCCTCGAGGACATCGGGCATCATAGCGACGACGGCCTCGATCTCATTCGGATAAACGTTGAAGCCTGAGACGAGAATCATGTCCTTCTTGCGGTCGACCATTGTCATGAATCCCAATTCGTCCATGACCACGATGTCGCCCGTCCTGAACCAGCCATCATCAAGGAACGCCTTCCGTGTTTCGCCCTCCTGATTCCAATAGCCGCCGAAGAGTTGTGGTCCCTTGATCAGAAGTTCGCCTGCAACACCGAGTGGGACGTCGTGCCCACTTTCATCTACTAGGCGAACGTCAGTCGAAGGAACAGGAATACCGATCGACCCACTTCGCCCAGGAGGATTGAAGGTGGCGCTCGGTGAGGTCTCTGTAAGACCATAGGCTTCGGTAACAGGGGGAGCGCCGGCCGCGAGCCATCGCTTTGCAATAGCGTCCTGGATTGACGCCCCGGCACCAATCACCAAACGGGTAGCGCTGAAGTCTACGGAAATGAGTTCTGGTGTGTTCACCAAGCTGTTGAACAAGGTGTTGACCCCGACAAGCATCTGAAACGGCCGCCGCTTCAATTCAGCAAGCACAGAACCAGCCTCACGTGGATTGGGAACCAAGCGATTCTCACAACCAAGCGATAGCGCCAGTAGTGCAGTTGCAAGCGGGAAGATATGATACAGAGGCAGCGGTGTCACCATCGATGCCTCCGAGCCTGCTAACGGTGGTCCAACCCAAGTCAAAATTTGCGCCAAACTCGCGCAAACTGACTTGTGCGTGAGGACTGCCCCCTTGGAAACACCCGTCGTGCCACCGGTGTATTGCAGAATGGCGATGTCCTGAGCGGTCTGTGCAACCGGGGAAAGACTGCCTCTGCTTCCCTGCAGAATCGCGTGGGCTAAAGGTTGGCACGTGCGACCACCGGTCGTGCCGGCTTGTTGAGCAGCGCCAGCGTCTTTTGTGAGTGCCACGAGTTGACCGACAATAGGTTTCATTCCAACAACCGGTGCCGTCAGCACTTGAACAATGCTGGTTTCCTCCAGCACTTGCTGCAGCGACGGCTGCAGTTGGTCGGCGACGATAATGCAGATGGCGCCAGAATCCTGTAGCTGATGCTTCAATTCACGCGGTGTATACAGTGGGTTGACTGGAACCGCCACCATCCCTGCTTGAAATACCGCTGCAAAGCCTATCAGGAAAGCGGGGCAACTTGGCAGCATCAACGCTACACGGTCCCCCTTTTTCAATCCCGACTGCTGCAGAAAAGTCGCGAGCGCTTCAGACAGAATGCCGAGCTCTGCGTAACTAAGTGATTCCTCCAGGCAGGTTACCGCGGGACGCGTGGCGAATGAGGCGACCGCGCCTGCAATCATGGACCCCAGTGTCGCTGTCGCGTCCACATCAATCTCAAGCGGTATCCCGGGCGGATAGGAGCTATGCCAGCGTCTGGCTTCCATATTGATGTCTCTCAGTTGTTATACCCTGGTTAGACCCCAGGGTTGTTTCGCTCTGTTGCCATCTGCCCCACGGCTTTCCGAATGAAATCGACTGCGTGTGGTGAGAAGCATCGTGACGAACGCGCAGCTCACTGGTAGGCCTACCGACCGAATTCTCGTGCCGGGGACTGGCGCAAACAGATGGCGCGTGGCTCGTTAGTTAACGATCGTTTTGCAAACATGCTAGGTTACACACTGAGTGATGTCAACAAGTATTCGCGGTTGGTGATTTGACCTGCGCATGCCGTTTGGTGCCCACGGCATAGGAGCGGGACGCGAGCTGGGCGCCTTCGTGTCCCGAGGACGGCACTCAGTCGGACCGAGAAGAGACAGCGCTTAGACGGGCTTCGACGGCCGATGTACAGGACGGCATCCGCGGCACCCAGCCCTGGCGAGCGCAGGCCGGTATCTTGGGAATTGGCAGTCCGTTGCGCCGCAGCATCAACCCGAGGCAGATTTTTCCTGAACGATCGTCATGCTATAATTCGTGCCATGTCCTGAATTCGAAGTGAGCCGAAAATGCGCTACTCAAGCACGCACAAGCAGGAGACGCGGGAGAAACTCCTTAACAGTAGTCAAGCGATTGCAAAAAAGGGGGGATTCGATTCAACGGGCGTCGATGCCCTGATGAGTGCCATCGGGCTCACGGGGGGCGCCTTCTATAGTCATTTTGGCTCTAAAGCGGAACTGTTCGCGGAGGTCATCCAGCGGGAGTTGACCAACAGCGCTGAAATGCTCGCAGGCGAGGATGAGACGGCCGAAGATCATTTCGTGAAACGCATCAGAAGCTATCTCAGCAGTTCTCATGCGCTGCATCCGGAATCAGGGTGCGTCCTGCCGACCTTGGGGCCTGAAATCGCGAGGTCTGGGCCAGCAGTCCGCGCCTCAGTGGAGGAAAGCGCGAAAAAGCTGCAGAGCAGTTGGAAGCAGCGTTTGGACGATCCGGATGCGGCTTGGGCGTTGATTGCGCAATGCGTGGGTGCCATTTTGCTGGCCCGGGTGGTTGAAACCGACCGAACCAGGCAGCAGATTCTTGCTTCCAGCCGTCGCTTTCTCGGGCGGTCTATTGAACGGCTCGAACCCCTCAGCAAGACCTAAGCGGTGCCGATGTAGCACCCACCTCCTCCGGGCGCAGTTCTGCGCCTTTGTGAGTTCTTCTCGATGCGCGCAGATATGTGCGTGCATGCCGCGGTACCGCGTTTTCATTGCGACGGCTTCGACTGCCGAACCGGGCCGCACCGCACGTGCTGTCGATGCTTCCGCTTCGGGCCCCGGCGCGCGAAGCCATACAGCCAAGTGCAGTCGCGGCTTTTCTTATTTCATCCTTACCATCCTCGCCACTTCGCGTGCCGCGCACAGCGTGCTCCTGAGCTTTTTCGTTGTAGGTGCGTTAGGGTAAGTCGCCCTTGACTCCCGCACGGGGGTGAAGTACTCTTTTGTTACTAAACGAACGTTTGTTAATAAAGGAGACGGTGATGGATGTCAGAGAGCAGAGGGTCGCGCTCGTGATCGGAGCGGGGGACTCCACGGGTGGTGCAATCGCCAAGCGTTTCGCCGCGGAAGGCATGGTCGCTTGTGTGACGCGTCGTACAGCGGACAAGCTCCAACCGCTGGTTGACTCCATTCACGATGCCGGCGGAATCGCCTACGCGTTTGGCACGGACGCGCGCAAGGAGGAGGAGGTGGTCGCACTCATCGACAAGATTGAGTCCGAGATCGGCCCAATTGACGTTCTCGTTTTTAACATTGGCGCCAATGTGCCTTCTTCCATTCTTGAGGAGACAGCGCGAAAGTACTTCAAGATCTGGGAGATGGCCTGCTTTGCAGGATTTCTGAACGCAAGGGAAGTTGCCAAGCGCATGGTACAGCGTCAACGCGGCACGATTCTCTTTACCGGCGCTACCGCGGGTCTGCGAGGCAAGGAAAACTATGCCGCATTTGCGGGTGCCAAGCATGCGCTTCGCGCGCTTGCGCAAAGCATGGCCCGCGAACTCGGCTCGAAGAACATCCATGTGGCCCATATTGTGGTGGACGGCGCGATCGACACTGACTTTATCCGCACCAATTTTCCGGATCGTTATGCATTGAAAGACCAGGATGGCATCCTGAATCCGGAGCATATCGCGCAGAACTACTGGTATCTTCATTCGCAACCACGCGACGCCTGGACCTTTGAGCTCGACCTGCGTCCCTGGACAGAGACCTGGTAATCAAAACGTCTAACGACATGGGATAGAGACCGCTTCCGCACGGTCGCAATGCGTGGCCAACCGAAGAAATTGGTGGCCCAGCTTCGCGATGCGTCAGAGGGAGACGCGGTCATCGCGGGACGTCTACCCCGATATTCACATCTTCAAGAGGGCAGCATGAGGGAAGCAGTCATTGTCTCGACGGCACGGACCGGGATCGGTCGCGCCTATAAGGGTTCGCTGAACAACACAAAGTCGCCGACCCTCATGGGGCACGTCATATCGCATGCGGTTCAGCGTGCCGGAATCGCCGCGGAAGAGATTGAGGATGTAGTAATCGGTACCTCGATGCCGGGAGGTACGGCCGGGATGAACATTGGCCGTCTTAGCGCGCTAGCCGGCGGACTTCCGGTCAACGTCGCGGGTCAGTCCATCGACCGGCAATGCGCCTCTGGCTTGATGGCGATGGCCACCGCAGCAAAGCAGATCATTGTGGACGAGATGGACGTGGTGGTGGCCGGGGGGCAAGAGAGCATCTCGTTGGTTCAGGACCGTTTTGTCGAATGGATGACGAGTGCGGCCGACACGGAATTGATTGAGCGGGTTCCACATGCCTATATGCCGATGCTGCAGACCGCTGAACTCGTCGCGGGGCGGTATGGCATTTCCCGAGAGTCGCAGGATGTTTACGCGGCGGAATCACAGCGCCGTACGGCGCTTGCCCAGGAGAAGGGCCGCTTTGCGGCCGAAATTGTACCCTTCCAAACCTCCATGGCGATCCAGGATAGGGAGACAGGGGAGATCAGTTTCCGTGACGTGCTACTGGACCGCGACGAAGGGAACCGTCCCGACACAACGGTGGAGGGGTTGGCAAAGCTCAGGACAGTCATCGACCGCGGCGTCGTCACCGGAGGAAACGCAAGTCAGCTTTCGGATGGTGCCTCGGCCTCGGTCCTGATGGATCGCCGCCTGGCCGAGCGGCGCGGATTGCAGCCTCTTGGTATCTACCGCGGCATCGCGGTGGCGGGCTGTGCGCCCGAGGAAATGGGTATTGGCCCGGTTTTTGCGGTCCCGAAACTCCTGGAGCGGCATGGATTGAAGGTTAGCGATATCGGTCTGTGGGAACTGAATGAAGCGTTCGCGTGCCAGGTTCTTTGCTGTCGCGATCGCCTTGGAATCGATCCGGACCGATTGAATGTGAACGGTGGCGGGATTTCCATCGGGCACCCGTATGGCATGACGGGTGCAAGGCTTGTGGGTCACGCCCTGATCGAGGGCAAACGCCGTGGAGAGAAATACGTTGTCGTCACGATGTGTGTCGGTGGTGGAATGGGGGCAGCGGGGCTGTTCGAGGTAGCGTAAATCGCCATTGGAACACGGTTTTTGGTCACCTCAGATCTATAACCGGTATCGCGGCGATTGCGATGCCACCTTACAGAGGATCCAACCGGGGATAGCAATGAAAGACACGGCGTTTGGAAATGATGACGTTTCGCAGAAGGCAGCACAGATATTCTCCCTCTTTGTATTGAACGCTGAACTCGAACTGGCAGGTGTCATCACGGTAGCGGCGGAATCGGCAGACGATGCGCGAGAAAAATTCGAAGCTGCCCGATCTGCTCACCAGCACTTGTTGTCGGTGAGTCCCGTACCTGGCCAGGCTGTATGACCGCGCTAGCAGAGCGTGGGCCGATTTCGACAGGGATCGTGGAGCATCCGTCGTCAGATCCGCAACAAGTAAGCGGGCTTCTCTAAACGTTCCACCCAAATTTCACCACGTCATATATTAGGAGACACCATGAGCGGCATACGAGTTCAGTTCCACTTTGATTTCGGCAGCCCGAATTCCTACCTTAGCCACAAAGTCATTCCGAGTATAGAGGCACGGCAGGACGTCCAGTTCGAGTATATTCCGGTGCTTCTTGGGGGGCTGTTCAGGCTAACGGGGAATCGTTCGCCTGCGGAGGCCTTTGCGGGTATCAAGAACAAGCCGGAGTTTGGGCGTTTAGAGATCCAGCGCTTCATCACCAAGCACGGACTGACCGCCTATCGGGACAATCCATTTTGGCCCGTCAATACATTGCAGATCATGCGCGGGGCTGTGGCTGCCCAGAAGAACGGCACCTTTATGCCCTACGTAAATTCCGTGTTCGCAAACATGTGGGAACAAGGTTTGAAGATGGATGATCCCGCCGTCATCTCGGCAGCCCTGGATGTCGCCGGTTTGGACGGAAATGGCTTCGAGGCCCGCATTGCGGATCCCGAGGTCAAGCAGATCTTGCTGGCGAATACCCAGAACTCATTCGAACGCGGTGCGTTTGGCTCTCCGACCTTCTTTGTCGGCGACGAGATGTTTTTTGGGAAGGATCAGTTGCGGGATTTGGAGGCGGAGATTGAGAATGCGAAAGCACGACTAAGGTAAGCGAACCGTTGCCCACGGCGCCTCAAGATGCTGGGGAAGCGTGCACGCACGGTGAGCGACAACCATGGCTCTCAAGAGGGCCACAAAATCTAGAATGGAAGGCTGGCCCCGCCGGGTACCACTCCAGGAACGAACATCATAAGGAGACGAGATGCAGATCGGTATCCCGCAGGAGACGCGGGCCGGCGAGACCCGTGTTGCCGCAACGCCCGAGACGGTCAAGAAGTACGTCGCGCAAGGTCACGAAGTCATTGTCCAAGCGGGCGCCGGAGTCAGGGCAAGCCAGCCGGACTCGGCCTATGAGGCCGCGGGCGCCCGCATCGGCACCGTCGCGCAGGCACTCGGCGTCGAACTGGTGCTGAAGGTGCGCGCGCCGGACGAGGCCGAGCTCGGCCAGATGAAGCCCGGTGCCACCCTGGTCGGCATGCTCAATCCCTTCGACGCCGAAAACAACGCGCGTATGGCTGCGGCCGGCATCGTCGCCTTCGCGCTCGAGGCGGCGCCCCGCACCACGCGCGCGCAGAGCATGGACGTACTTTCGTCGCAGGCCAACATTGCCGGCTACAAGGCAGTGCTCGAAGCCGCCGATCACTACCAGCGCTTCATGCCGATGCTGATGACCGCGGCCGGCACCGTCAAGGCCGCGCGTGTGCTGATTCTCGGCGCCGGCGTTGCTGGCCTGCAGGCGATTGCCACGGCCAAGCGCCTGGGCGCGGTGATCGAGGCCTCCGACGTGCGCCCAGCGGTCAAGGAACAGATTGAGTCGCTCGGCGCCAAGTTCCTCGACGTGCCTTTCGAGACCGAGGAGGAGCGCGAGATCGCACAGGGCGCGGGAGGCTATGCCCGCCCCATGCCGGCCGACTGGATGCGCCGCCAGGCGGAGCTGGTGCACCAGCGTGCCAGCCAAGCCGACATCGTGATCACCACCGCGCTGATTCCGGGCCGCCCGGCGCCGGTGTTGCTCAAGGAACAGACAGTGATGGCGATGAAACCCGGCTCAGTGGTAGTCGACCTGGCCGCCGCGCAAGGCGGCAATTGCCCGCTGACGGTGGCCGACCAGGTGGTCGAGCGGCACGGCGTGGTGCTGGTTGGCCATACCAACCTAGCCAGCATGGTGGCGGCCGACGCCTCGGCGCTATACGCGCGCAACGTGCTCGACTTCCTTAAGCTCATCATCGACAAGGAAGGCAAGCTCTCCATCAACCTGGAAGACGACATTGTCGACGCCTGCCTGATGACCCGGCGCGACAAGATGGCATTGGCCAGTTAAGGAGACATTAATGGAAATGGTGAACCACACGGTAATCAACCTGATCATCTTCGTGCTCGCGATCTATGTGGGCTACCACGTGGTCTGGACGGTCACGCCCGCTCTGCATACGCCTCTGATGGCCGTGACCAATGCAATCTCGGCCATCATCATCGTCGGCGCGATGCTGGCCGCAGGCCTTACCGAAGGCCCCACCGGCCGCATCATGGGCACGCTGGCCGTTGCGCTGGCCGCGGTCAATGTGTTCGGCGGATTCATGGTGACCCAGCGGATGCTGGAGATGTTCCGGAAGAAGGCACCCAAGGCTGCGCCGCAGGCTAGTACCAAGTCCGTGACCGATGACCTTGTGGCGGAGGCGGCGCGATGAACTTTCTGTCCATGAATTCGGTAACGCTGTTTTACCTGTCCGCCTCGGTCTGCTTCATCCAGGCGCTCAAGGGCCTGTCGCACCCGGCCTCGGCCCGCAAGGGCAATGCTTTTGGTATGGCCGGCATGGCGATCGCCGCAGTGACCACCGTGGCGCTGATCGTCAAGCTCAAGCAGGAATTCCTTCCCGCCGGCGCTGGCCAGTCATCGGTCGGCACGGGCCTGGCGCTGATTCTCGGCGCGCTGGTGGTAGGGGGCGGCATCGGCGCCTACGTGGCGAAGAAGGTCGAGATGACCAAGATGCCTGAGCTGGTCGCGGCGATGCACTCGCTGATCGGCCTGGCGGCGGTGTTCATCGCGGTGGCGGCGGTCGCCGAGCCAGCGGCCTTCGGCATCAGCACGGCGGGCTCGCATGCGATCCCGATGGGCAACCGCGTCGAGCTGTTCATCGGCTGCTTCGTCGGTGCCATCACGTTCTCGGGCTCGGTGATCGCGTTCGGCAAGCTCGCGGGGCGCTACAAGTTCCGCCTGTTCCAAGGCGCGCCGGTGGTCTTCGCCGGCCAGCACATGCTGAACCTGGCGCTGGCCGTGGCGATGTTCGGCTTTGGCGTGGCGTTCTTCCTCACGCAGAACTGGCAGCCGTTCCTGCTGATGCTGGCGATCGCCTTCGTGCTCGGTGTCCTGATCATCATCCCGATCGGCGGCGCGGACATGCCGGTGGTGGTGTCGATGCTGAACTCGTACTCGGGCTGGGCGGCGGCCGGCATCGGCTTCTCCCTGAACAACCCGATGTTGATCATCGCCGGATCGCTGGTGGGATCGAGCGGTGCGATTCTGTCGTACATCATGTGCAAGGCCATGAACCGCTCGTTCTTCAACGTGATCCTGGGCGGCTTCGGCGGTGCGGCGACGACCGCGGCTAGCGGCAGCGCCGAGCAGCGCAACGTCAAGTCGGGGTCGGCGGATGACGCGTCTTTCCTGATGAGCAATGCCGAGACGGTGGTCATCGTGCCGGGCTATGGCCTGGCGGTGGCGCGCGCCCAACATGCGCTCAAGGAACTTACCGAGAAGCTGACGGAGCACGGCGTGACGGTAAAGTATGCGATCCATCCGGTGGCAGGCCGCATGCCGGGCCATATGAACGTGCTGTTGGCCGAGGCCGAGGTGCCTTACGACCAGGTGTTCGAGATGGAAGACATCAACAGCGAGTTCGGCCAGGCTGACGTGGTGCTGGTGCTGGGCGCCAACGACGTGGTCAACCCGGCGGCCAAGACCGACCCGAACTCTCCGATCGCCGGCATGCCGATCCTGGAGGCGTACAAGGCCAAGACCATCATCGTGAACAAACGCTCGATGGCGGCCGGCTACGCGGGCCTCGATAACGAGCTGTTCTACATGGACAAGACCATGATGGTATTCGGCGACGCCAAGAAGGTGGTCGAGGACATGGTCAAGGCCGCGGGATAGCCGCGTGTGCTGACGGGCGACGAACCGGGCTCAGCCTGCCCAGGTGGCCGCCTCCTTCGATTGCGCCATGCCGTCAAGACGTAGCGGCAGGGTTCGATGTGGTGCTGCTCGAACATCGGCGCAGCCGCCATCCAGAAAGGACTGGCTACGGTGAGCAGCACCCTCGACCGCCTGATCAATAGTGGCAAAGCGGGTGAGGCCGAGCCCGCATGGACGGCTCGGTATCCATCGTGCAATACCCATCGTCGCCTATAACGGGCTGGCGACCTTCTCAAGTCGATGCAAATCGGCGCGGTGTTTAGGAGACCGCAATGAAGCACATAGAAGTTGTGGCGGACCGAGGCGTCATGTTCATTGGCCTTAACAGACCAGACCGGAAGAATGCCATCACTTTCGATAAGCACGGAGCCCTTGCTGAGTCAATCAGAGGCGCAGGCAGGCGCGGCGAAGTTCGCGCTGTGGTGATACACGACAGCGAAGAAGCATTCACGAGCGGAAATGACGATGCCTCAGAGGCAACATCGAGATTGGTAATTTTCCCGGAGTTCGGGTCAAGTCAATTGCCGCCGAACAACGTCGGGACGCCTAGGGCGACTGAGTTGCTTCTGCTTGGCGAGCCCTGCACCCCGCAAGACGAGGCTGAATGCGGCCTGATCAACATTCTCGCGGGAACAGCGTTAGAGCACGCGATGGACCCTTGCGCGATTCGGGCAATGCGTTCCCTCATTCGCAGAAGTGAAGATGAGGGAAAGCTCGATCCTATCGACCTCAAACTGCCAGAGTCTGCCATCTGTCTCAGGTCCGCCGAACCCAAGAATGCTCTCGCGGCCTTTCTCGAGCGTCGTGCGCCTGGCTTCTCCCTTTTCTCTTGAGAGGCGACATGGCGCATCCATCGCACTACGCGCAGACCATGCCTAAGAAGATTGCGGCTGTCTTCATACCTGGCGGGCGCGAAATCACGTATTTCCAACTGGAAGAGGGGGCCAATCGGGTTGCCAATCTTCTCCGCAGTGCCGGGATCAAGACCGGAGACGCTGTGCTCTTCTGCGTCGAGAATTGCCCCGAGTTCCTGTATCTGGGATGGGGGTGTCAGCGCGCTGGCGTCGTTTTTACGCCGGCGTCAACCAAGTTAAGCGCCGATGACCTGCGCTATATCGCGCGCGATTGTGGAGCGCGCGCTGTGTTCATTTCAGTGGCCGCCGTCAACAACACGAGTCTCTTAGCGGCCGATTTTGGTTCCGCAGCATGTTTCGCCCTTGGGGGCGATATTCCCGGTTTTGAGCAATTCGAGGACGCGCTTGGTGCGTGCCCAGTGACATCAATCCATGATCCCGCTCGTGGCAGGGAGATGATGTACTCGTCCGGGACGACCGGGCGGCCAAAAGGTGTGCGCAAGCCGATTCCTCCCATATCGTTCCGTGACATGGACCCGCGCGATGCTTCGTTTGCCAGCAAGCCGGGCGTCGATACGTCCATGGTCCATCTCTGTACATCACCTCTGTATCATGCCGCGCCGCACCGAAACGTCTCGGCGACCCTGGCGCTCGGCGGTACCGCTGTGGTCATGGAGCACTTTGATGCGGTTCAGGCTCTCCATGCCATGGAAAAATTCCGGGTTACCCACAGCTTATGGGTTCCGACAATGTTCCATCGATTGCTGCGCCTTGACCCAGGCATGCGCATGCAGTTTGACCTTTCCAGTCATCGCTTTGCGATGCACGGCGCCGCACCTTGCCCCATTCATATTAAAGAGGCAATGATCGAATGGTGGGGGCCGATCCTGGAGGAATATTACGCGGGAACAGAAGGGATCGGCGCCTGTGCGATCAGTTCGCTTGAATGGCTCGCTCACAAGGGGTCAGTGGGTCGTGCCGTCGAGGGAATCGTTCATATCCTTGCCGACGATGAGAATGAAGTGGATTCTGGCTCGACAGGAACGGTGTACTTTGAGTCGGACGCCAGGTTTGCCTACTGGAACGATACCGACAAAACTGCGGCGAGCCGAAGCAAACAGGGGTGGTGGACCTACGGTGATATAGGCCATCTCGACGAAGAGGGATACTTATACCTCTCGGACCGCCGCGATTTCACGATCATATCCGGCGGCGTGAACATCTATCCACAAGAGATAGAGAACCTTCTTGTAACAGATGACCGCGTGCTCGACGTGGCTGTCTTCGGCCTGCCCGATGACGAGTACGGGGAAGCGGTACACGCAGTGGTTCAGGTCGAGCGGCAACCGGGCACCCCTCACGCGTTAGCTGAGGAGTTGAGAGCCCTTTGCCGCAGCAAGCTCGGTCCGGTACGGGTTCCGCGGTCCTTCTCGTTTGTGCTCGATTTTCCGCGCCTGCCCACGGGAAAGCTTCAGAAGAAGCTGCTGCGGGACACATTAATTCGCTCGATGAAACCTTCGTCCGTGGGCATTTGAGCCGCATATCACCAAGACCGGCAACAGCTACGCAAGGAAGCTGCTCGTCGAGGCAGTCTTGAGCTACCCGCACCCCGGCACGCGTGAGCCTCGAAATCCAGCGTCGGCACGAAGGCATCCCGAAGGCCATCATCGATCGCGCCGGGGACGCGCAGCTGCGGCTATGTCGCCGCTATCGCAAGCTGGCGGCGCGCGGCAAGAGCAGGAACATCGTGGTTGTCGCGTTGGCGCGCGAGCTGGCCGGGCTCATCTGGAACATCAGTCATGTCGTTGGCCGTGCCGCGAGAGGCGCGCACGGCGTAACACAGCGCTTCGACAACTCAGGCACTGTGGCTGCAACTGCAACTGCAACGGCGAGAGATAGTGCCGTCGAAAGAACTCGAACGGCACGTCGTCGGACGCTTCGAGCCGCGCCTGCTCGCGAAGCGATGCCTCGGCGAGCCCGTGGAAGAGCGCGGAGTCGGTATCGGACCAGGCAAGCTCGAGCAGGCACGTTGATTCGCATCGCTGCGCGAGCGGGTGCAATCCAGGTGCGAACCGCTGAACTCGGCAGACATGGCCGTCAGAGCGCGGGCTGACGCTGGGTGCGGACGTCCCCGAGACCCTCTCGCGCTTTCACCACCAGTTTGTCTACCGCGCGATGGGAGACGAGATGTTCTGGAGGGCGAGCATGCCCTGCGGCCTGCCGTCCGATGACGGCTTTTCCGATCGCGCGCTACGGCTCGTCCAACGAACTCGACCTGCGACTCGCTGAATTCGGTGGTGATGCAAGCGTGTGTCAAGGCCGAGCCCAGCGCCACCGATGGGGCGTCACGGAAAGACTGCTGGCGCGACGCACACGCAGCGACTCTTTCTCGACGCCACGCCGGATGCCCGTCAGCCGTTCGGTCGAAAACGCATTAAGTCGGTCTTGAATCGCTAGGATGGGAGTTTGCCATGCGAAGCCTGGATGCCGGGGCAGAGCCGGCCCGCCGGAGACGGCCGGATCAATTCACAGAGGCTTGCCTTGCAGCGTGTGACAGACCCATTCGAGGCGGTCTTGGGCGAAGAACATATGCTCGCCGACGAAAGTGGTCGGGGCGCCGAACACACCACGCTTGACGGCCTCTTCCGTCGTCGAGCGCAGTTGCGACTTCACCTCGGCATCGTTGGTGAGTGCCAGGATCGCCTCGACGTCGAACCCCGCGTCGACCAGCGTTTTGGCGACAAGCTGGGGCTGGTTGAGGTTCAGCGCATCGACCCACAACGCATGGAAGACGCTGCGCAGGAAATCCTGGAACCGGTCTGGCATTCTCATCTGTACGCCGGTGGCAGCTCGCATTAGCGTGAGCGTGATGATGGGAAAGTGCGGGTTGCACTGATAGGGAACGCCGTAAGCCTTGCGTGCGGGGCGTAATCGATGTTGGTGTATGCGCCCTTGGCCGGACTTGTCGCGGGCGAGGCATTGCCAATGGCCTGGAATACCCCGCCGAGCAATATGGGCTTGTAGACAAGCATGCCACCAGTTTCTTCGCAGATCGTCGGCAATTGCGTCCATGCGAGGTACGATGCCGGACTGCCGAGGTCGAAATAGAACTCCGCAGTCTTGGGCATGAGTTTTCTCCTGAGTCTGATGGATTTCCGATGTGTACGTCGAGTTTCCTCAGGCGGCAACGCTTTCCTCGGGCATCTGTCCGGACCCGAGAATCCGGGCGAGGCGCTGCCCGATCAGGTGGCTGGCATCCGCCATGATGCGATCGATGAGCTCGCGTACGCTCGGAATGTCGTCGATGAGGCCGGCGACCATCCCGCAACTCCAGGCCCCTGCATCCATCTCACCGTCGAGCATCACTTTCGGATAGACGCCTGCGACCTGCTCGAGGATGTCGGAGATCTGAATCTGCTCACCCTTGTCGCGCTCGATTTCCAGGATCTTCTCGACGCCAGCGTTCTTCAGCACACGCTCCGTGTTGCGCAATGGGCGCATCACGAGTCGCGTGTCGAGCTCGGTGGCCGCGACGATGGCGCGCTTCACGTTCTCGTGAACAGGCGCTTCCTTTGTCGCCACGAATCGCGTGCCCATGTTGATGCCGTCGGCGCCGAGGGCGAGGGCGGCCACCAAGCTACGGGCGTCGGCCATACCGCCGGAAGCCAAAAACGGGATCTTGAGCTCATTGGCCGCTCGGGGCAGCAGGATCATGTTCGGGATATCATCCTCGCCGGGATGGCCACCGCACTCGAAGCCGTCCACGCTCACCGCATCACACCCGATCCTCTCGGCCTTCAGAGCATGCCGGACTGACGTACACTTGTGGATCACCTTAACTCCGGCCGCCTTCATCGCCGGCATGTATTCCTCAGGGCTGCGCCCTGCTGTTTCGACGATGCGCACGCCTCCCTCCACGATCGCCTGGATGTACTCGGGATAGGGCGGGGCGGAAAAAGTCGGCAGGAATGTGAGGTTGACGCCGAAAGGCTGGCCCGTCATCTCGCGACATCTGGCGATCTCCTTCGCCAGCAGTTCTGGTGTGCGCTGCGTCAGCGCGGTGATGACGCCCAGCCCGCCGGCGTTCGAGACTGCGGCCGCCAGCTCGGCCAGGCCAACGAAGTGCATGCCGCCTTGCACGATGGGGTGTCGAATGCCGAACAGCTCGGTGATCCGTGTCTTCATGGGATTGAGTCGTATTAGTTGTAGAGTGGGTCCGTCTCAGAAGCGTCCCATGTAGGGCCTGAGATCGAGTTCGTGGGTCCAGGCATCACGCGGCTGCGTGTGCAGGAACCAGTAGTTGCCCGCGATTTGCTCGGAGCATAGCGCTGGGGGAAATTGTTGCGGATGAATTCTGTGTCGATGGCTCCGTTGACGACAACGTGGGCCACGTGGATGTTCTTCGGACCCAGTTCGCGAGCCATGCTTTGAGCCAGCGCGCGCAGCGCATGCTTGGCACCTGCAAAAGGCGGCGAAGTTGGCGGAGCCGTGAATGCCGGCCGTCGCGCCGGTGAACAGGATTGTGCTGCGGCCGCGTGCCACCATTCTGCGAGCCACTTCGCGGCCGTTCAAGAAGCCCGAGAAACACGCTATCTCCCAGATCTTGAAGTACTTGCGCACGGTCTCGTCCAGGATGCTGCACGGCACATTGGCGCCGATGTTTAACACGAGCACCTCGATGGGACCGATCTCCGACTCGATCTTCTCGATGAGTGCGACAACTTCTTCTTCCTTGCGGGCATTGGAACCAAAGCCGTGGGCGTTGCCTTCCTGGTCGCGGATCTCTTCGAGCAGCGGCGTAAGCATCTCGGCATCGCGGCGGGTGGCGCAGACAACGAACCCTTCACGAGCAAACCGACGTGCGATGGCTCCGCCGGTCGAATCACCTGCGTCGATGACCAGCGCGACTTTCAGGCTAGTGGGTTCCATGAACTCGCTTTCCTTTGATAAACGATCGTTATGTAAAAGTACGTGCTTGCGCACCGGGTGTCAAGACTTCTCTCATGTAAAGAGCTCTAGTTGCATTCGTAAAACGCGGACAGCCCTCAGGCGGCGTCCAGCAGACCAGCATATCGGCGTCCGACCACCCAGCGGTTCAGGCGTATCGCGGGCATTCGGATGAATTTCAAGTATTCGCCCACGGTGGAATACCGCATGGCCTACCATGTCCATGGCCGGCGGTTGCGGCAGCACTAGGCCGGCATGGGGGTGTCGGCATGTGACGTCTTGCGGACGATGCTATCCCTTGCCGTGCGACGACGGGCTGCTAGCGCCAGCGAGCCGCGCGATCTGAAAGACATTCTCTGGCGAGACCTGGACATAGTCATTCAGTCCGCCGGACCGCATGATCGGATATGCCTCGGCTGTCTGATACACGCCGTCTTTCAGGAGTGTCTTGTCGATGTACACGGCCACCACTTCGCCCAAGACGAGCCAGCCACCTACCTTTTCGCCTTCGGTGTTTCGGAATTGCACGATGTCGATCACCTTGCATTCCATAGCCGCGCGGCTTTCGCCCACCCGCGGGACGTTGACCTTGCGACCCGCCACGGCCGTGAGGCCGGCGAACTGGAACTCGTCCTCGCCGCGCGGAAGTGGTGATGAGGTCTGGTTCATCTGATCACCGAGTTCGCGGGTGACCAGGTTCCAGGTGAACTCACGCGTTTCCGATGCGTTTTGAACGCTATCCTTCCAGGCGATCGAAGAAAATCCGATGATCGGTGGGTCGTAGTTGAACGCGTTGAAGAAACTGTAGGGCGCGAGATTGACCCGCCCCTGCGCGTCGCGTGACGAGATCCAGCCGATGGGTCGCGGTGCCACCAGCGCATTGAGCGGGTTGTGGCTCAGCCCGTGGCCCTCGGCGGGCTCGTAGTAGTGAAAGTCTCGAACGGTCATAGTATGGGCCTCCGGCGCGGCAGCGTTATTGCGCCACCAGATTAAGGGTCTTTGCGATGTTGACAAACTTCTCGTTTTCTACGCGCAAGAATGCCGCTGCCTGCTGCGGCGTCATTGAGTCCAGCTTGCGAAAGCCCTGCGCAGTAGCGAGCGCGAGGAATTCCGGGCTGTCGTTCCACTGCTGGAAGGCCCTGCTCAGGCGCGCGACAACGGCATCGGTTGTGCGCGCGGGCGCGAACAAGCCCGTCCAGATCCCGAATTCGAAGTTCTTGAATCGAGCGTGCTCGCTCAGCGTCGCGACATCCGGCATGAGCGGATGTCGCTTGGCGCTCGCGAAGGCGATGGCCTTGATCCGCCCGGCCTGAACCATTCCTAGGATTGGCCCCGCAAGAGGAACAAACGCGAGGTCCACCTCGCCTCCTGCGACGGCCGTGGCCATGGGAGCGATGCCTTTGTACGGCACCTCCAGCAACTTGACGCCGACCCGCTCCTGGAATTCAGCGGCCGCGAGATGAGCGAGCGTGCCCTGGCCCCAGTGGGCAATGGAAAGCTCCTTCGCGCCACGCTTTTGCATGTGTTCGAGGAGCACGGTGAGGTTGTTGAAAGGGCGGTCGGGATGACTGACGAGGACCATGTCCGAGATCCCGAACGAACCGATAAGCTTGAAGCTGTCGAACGTGTACTTAGCCGAAGCGACCGTGAGCGGCGCCACCAGTAAATCCGGACCCGCCGTCGCGAGCAGCGTGTATCCGTCTGGCGACGCCTTCAACACGTTCATCGCCGCGATGGAGCCGTTCGCACCGGGCATATTGTCGATCACGAGAATCTGCCCAAGGGCGCGCTCCAGCACCGGTGCGGATGGACGCACTGAAGCGTCCACCCCGAACCCGGGCGGGTAAGCGACCTTGATCAGGATGGATTTGTTTGGATAGGGCTGCGCCGTCGCGGCGGCGGCGCAGCAAAGCGCGACTACAACAGCGGCATCAAAGAGTCTGCGAGTCAGTGTTTTCATGTTTGTCTCCGTGCGCCGGTCAAGCCGGTGTAGTGTTGTGAAGGAAGGAGTCATGTCATAGACCCTGCGCCCTCGATCCTGAAGGGCGGTGACCGCCCTTCAGGCATCAGTTCAGCGAGGCGTAAACGCTCTTTTCAAAACCGTAGAACACGTCCACGGTTCTCGGGTCCACGGACGGCAGCGACTGCATCATGGCGAGGCCTGCGATGTTCAGCGTGGGGTCGATCCAGAAGTACGTATTGGCCAGCCCCGCCCAGGCCAAGCTGCCGGCACTGCGGCCGGTGGGCGCCGCACTCTCGTTGATCATGAAGCCCAGGCCCCAGGTCTTGGGCACACCGGGGAAGAATTCCACGTCGCGCGAGAGAAAAGGAATCTGCGTGGGTAGCTTGCTCACGCGAAGCGCCCCCATGGCATTGTGCGACATCAGGGCCACCGTCTCCGGCTTGAGGATCTGGTTGCCGTTTCCCCGCCCCGCATTGAGGATCATGCGCATGAACTTCAGGTAGTCGTTGGCGGTCGAGTACAGGCCTGCGCCGCCCGACTCGAACTCGGGATCCTGCACTGTTCCCAGATCGATCACGGATAACTTTCCGTCGTCTCCGCGCAAATGCATGCCGGCCAGTCGGGTGCGCATGGCCGTGGTGATCTTAAACGCCGTGTTGTCCATGCCCAGCGGTCCTGTGATGTTGCGCTGGAAGTAGTCACCCAGGCGCAGGCCGCTGGCGGCTTCGATCAGCTGGCCCACCCAATCGATGCCAATGCCATAATTCCAGCGCGTGCCGGGGTCGAAGCACAGAGGCACCCGCAGCGCCGCTTTCTGCCCCGTTAGGATGCCGGGGACGTTCTGCGTGCGGTAGTAGCGCTCCAGGTCCGCGTTCCATATCTCGTAGGTGAAGCCGGACGTATGGGTGAGCAGATGCCGCAGGGTGAGCTGGCCCTCGGCATCTCGCAGTTCGGGCGCGCCATTCGTGTCCCAGCCCTCCAGAACCTTGAGATCGCCCAGCTCGGGGATCACCGCGGACGCTGGACCGTCCAGGCTCAACTTGCCCTGCTCGACCAGCTGCATGGCTGCGGCGCTGGTGATCGGTTTGGTCATGGAGGCGATGAGCATCACCGTGTCCATGTCCATCGCTGCGGAGGCGCCGAGCGCGCGCGCTCCCTGCGCCGCGGAGTAGAGGGTCTCATCGCGAGTGATCACCGCGGCGGCTACGCCGGCTGTGTCGCCGGATGCGACGGCACGGGTCAGCACGGAATCGGCGTTGGCTTTCAGTGCGGCGGTGTCATCTGATGACGAGCGGCAACCGGCGACCGGCAACGCTGCCAGCGCGACGGAGGACTTGAGAAATGTGCTGCGACCGTGTGCCAAGGTTTGTCTCCGTACACCGGTCAAAGCCGGCAAATTGTTGTGAAAGAATGAGTGATACGTTGAAGGCTTAGCCAGCTACGGCGGCTCCGAGCCATGCGTGCAAATTCGTGAGGGTGTGGGCAAAGCGCTGACAGGGGTACGCGCGGGCCGGGTTTTGAGCCGCGAAATACATGCCCAGCGGTTGTAGGAGGTCTGGGGAGCCATCGCATCAAGTGCCTACGAACGCTTCTCCGTCAGTAAAGAGGGAGCGGAAGCGCAGCTGGAAATCTGCGGTTGGCACCATCCAGGGCCGCAGTTCCATCTCGTCGTCCAGGCATCGCGGACTGCTGATGCGTCCGGGTCTCAGAACGCAAATTCCAGTGAGCATTTGCCATCGAGCTGGGTTGAACGATTCCATCCCGGTCCTTCAACGCATAACGCTCGGGGAAGTTGTCGCGGATGAACGCCGTGTCGTTCGTGGCGTCGATCACGGGACGCGCGACGTGGATTCCCTTGGGGCCCAGTCCGCAGGCCATGCTTTGCGCGAGCGCGCGCAGCGCATGCTTGGCGCCGGCGAATGCAGCAAGACCTTCGCGTCCGCGCAAGCTGGCCGGCGCGCCCGTAAAGATGATGGTGCCGCGACTCCGCGGCAGCATGACCTTCGCCGTTTCGCGACCCATCAGGAAGCCGCCGAGGCAGGCCATCTCCCAGACCTTGGTGTAGGCGCGGGTGGCGGTATCGGTGATGCCGAAGCGAACATTGGCGCCGATGGTGAAGACCGCCACTTCGATCGGCGCGATGTCCTTTTCGATCTGCTGCACCAGCGAGATCATATCGTCCTCCTTGCGCGCGTTGGAGCCGAAGCCGTGCGCCTCGCCGCCTTCGGCCCTGATCTCGTCACCAGGGGCTGGGGCTTGTCAACAGTTAGGCGGGTAACGCATGCGATGTAGCCTTCTTTGGCAAAGCGCTTGGCGATGGCGCCGCCGGTAGCGTCGCCGGCTCCAATCACCAGAATGGCTTTCTTGTCTGCCATGTGAATGGTTCCATGGATGAGTAAGAGGGCGCGGGGCCGCACCTGAGGTGCATTTAATAAACGTTCGTTTAGTAAAAGAAGCGTATGTTATCGTCAGCCCTCTGTCAACAAGGGTTTCCTCCATCCATTCTTGAGTGTGAGTCGCTGCGCTTTCCGGTCGATGCTTTCCGCGACCCAGGGGATCGGGGTCAGGCAGTGTTCGCTGAAAGAACTTTCTGCACGAAAGGCCAAATCGGCCACGCATGTCTTGCCGAGCAGGTAGCCCTTTTTTCGTCGACCGATATGACTTCGCTGGCCTGAAGTCTCCACCGATACTGCTCCTTACCTGAACTGCTCCAAGGTGGTGCCGGCCTTCACGCGTCTGATCGACGCCACTGTGGCTGACTTGAGGACCTGACGTCGCCGGCCGCAGTTGTGGGGCCATCTGTCTATTGCGCCATGAAGAGTGCGATGTTCAGCCGCTGCGTCAGCGCACGGGGCGCGTGGCCTGTGAGTTGCTCGACCGTGGAGGTTGACTCCGCCCGACTCTCTCAACGTCCAATCTGGCAGGTGCCAAACGCGTGGGCATTGTTTGCGACACTACATACGTCGCACAGGGGCACCGGCCCACCGATAACGAGCTTGGCCTGGATTGGCGGGCCACGACGCCATGTCATGGCACTTCCAAGCAAGTGGTGGCCCCCCAATGCAATCACCAGCGGCGACGTTCCGAGAGACTGAGGCCTCAGCAGCCCTATCTTCACGGAGACATAACATGCCTATCATTGTTTGCGAATGCAAGGTCGGAATCGAAGCTGGCGTCAAGGCCAAGATCGCCAGCGAGTTCACGAGC
>NZ_BAAILO010000087.1:0-2014 GCF_054589115.1 Cupriavidus sp. 8B
TGGCAACTGACAACGCTGGATTGCCACCGCGCCATCCATCTGGCGAGCAGCATCCAGGCCTGTGGCAAGTTGGGGCAAGTCGTTGAAGGCGTTCTCCGGAACCTGTTCGATGTGCAACGGTTGGCGGACGTGGGGCCGCTTTACCAAAGCGTGCCCCGGCCGCAAGCAACAGCGACGCGGCGCCGCCGCGCCGCGTTCCTGAAGTCCGAGGACGAGCTGCGGGAGAGCCTCGAGCAACGCAAGCGTGCTGAACGATTGCCGCAGCGGCGTGCCTTCTGGGAACTGGTGCGCATCGTCATGACGGAGCCGCCGCGCAGCTTCATCGACACGCTACGCTTCCTGTGCCTGCGCGCGATGATCGTGACCGGGTTGCGCATCGGCGAGGCCGTGCTGCTGCCTGCAGACTGGCAACGCACGCGCGCCTACTACGATCAGCATGGCCAGTCTGCGGGAGCGCTGGGCGGCTACGCGGATGCACTGCTGCTGCGCCACTTCGCGGAAAAGCAGCAGGCCGCGACCGCGGACAGTCGTGTGCTGTTCGAGAAGGTCCAGTATGTGCCGGAGATGTTCCGCGAGCTGTTGACGAGCACGCTGGAGCAAGCCAGGGAGCTGACCGCACCGCTGCGACAGACGCTGCGACGACAGACTGAAAGCCGACGTCTGCTGCCGTGGTACGCGGAGCATGACGTCGTGCCAGCCGCTCACCTATACCCTCACCTGACCGGCAATCCGTTCTGGGCCGCCATCGATGGCGAGCTCCGAGCCCGCCTGCAGGAACGCTATCGCGCGCAGTTCGACGTCGCCTTGCTGCAGGAGATGCATGACCTGCAACTGGCCAGCCACGCGCGGCAGCCTCGCCTGGATATGGCTGCCTATATCTATCTGAACCGTCTCGGCAAGGCCATGGGAGCCAACGGTCACGCCCTGTCGTTCCGACGTCCGGATGGCAGCGTGATTGCGCCAGGCACCCGAATGCAATGGGCGCAGGCGTGCCTGCACGTGGGCGAGCTCGAAGCCTATCTGCAGGCCGCGGTGCCAACCAAGCTGTCGGATACGGCGCCTCTGCCGCTGATGTCTGGCCAGATCCAGAGTTGGGAGTTGCTGTTCCTGGCGCCCAAGCGCTCGCTGGCGGAGGAACGTGATGATGGCATCTGCGACGTGACACGCGTGATGGCGGTGAATCGGCCAGATACTGGGTTCGTGGGGAATGCGCTAGGGGAACAAGCTGGGCGAAGCACGCTGTTCCAGCGTTACGGACAAAGCGCGGAAGACCGGGGCCTGATCCTTGAGTCGCATATGCTGCGGCATCTGCAGAACACCGAGCTGTTCCGGCTCGGGGTGGCCGACACGATCATCTCCAAGCGATTTAACCGGCGTAGCGTGGCACAAAGCTACGTGTACGACCATCGTAGCCTGGCCGAGGAGCTGGACCAGATCGAGTTGCCGGTCGAGGTAGAACTCGCCCTGGGCGAGAAAGCGGCCACGGTGGCCAGGATGATCCAAGCCGGCAAGGCCAGCGGCCCCCTTGTTGCCGCGTTCCTGCGCATCCAGGCCGATGCAGGCGACGAGGCGGCCTTCGGCTATCTGAAGGCGGAAGCCGATGGCTTCCACGTGACCCCGTACGGCCACTGCCTCAACAGCTTCACGGTGGATCCCTGCCCCAAGCACCTGGAATGCTTTACCGGCTGCCGCCATCTGTCTGCGACCAACCTGCCCGAGAATCGGGGGCATCTCGTCAGGTTGGAAGGCAAACTGGCCGCCGCCCTCGCGCATGCCGAGGCCCGGCCGGCATCGATGCCCGGGCGTGACAACCAGATCGCGCATGCCCGGACTCGACTGGATGGCGTACGCCGGTTGCTGGCCACGCCTGAAGGTGATCATCCGTTCCCCGACGGACCGGACCTGTCCGTCGCCCCGTCACGCGGAGTGCTCGATGACTGAGACGAAAAACACGGACTCGGCGTTGGCGGATCCGGAGATGCAGCACATCCTGGAAGATCTGCTGGCCCACGAC
>NZ_BAAILO010000088.1:0-28907 GCF_054589115.1 Cupriavidus sp. 8B
ATCCTGAGCGGGAGCATAAATGCGGCGTCAAGATGGCGCCGTCTCCTAATGACCGCTCGTGGCAAGCCGATTACTTTGGGGCCGCAATTCGAGGCTAACGCAGAAAGATTAAGGTTGTCCAACCGAACAAATCGTGCCACGCCGATTGGGGTAGCTGCTATCATGCCGCGCATCGCGCGCAGGTGTAGCTCAATGGTAGAGCAGAAGCCTTCCAAGCTTATGACGAGGGTTCGATTCCCTTTACCCGCTCCATCGGGCCTCTAGCTCATGCCTGGTTAGAGCAGCGGACTCATAATCCGTTGGTGCCGTGTTCGACTCACGGGAGGCCCACCAATTAAAGAAGGGCTGCTCTACGTTCTGATTCCTCCCATTTTGGCTTAATGTAGTATCAGCCCTGTAAAGGCTTTTATCATCGGCAGGCAGCACGATAGCAGATACGCCCACAAAAAAAAGCCCTCAGCCGGGCAGGTAGAGGGCCAAACGTCCATGAAGAAATCGGGTAACCCTTAGTCACCCGCAGTCAGTATCTACCCGCCTACGTCTGCCCGCAACCCGGAAAGAAGGCAGTGCCGCACCGCATCCGAGACACAGACGTCACTTGGCGAGTGGACTGAAGGTCTGAAAGAACGCCAGTACGTCGCCAGCATGAATATATCTGAGACCTCTCGGCATCCGCCCGAACGCCGAGCCGATGGCAGCGATGGCGCCCTGATGCCCTTTCGCGATACTGCGGTCTGGACTCGGAAGGTATACGTGTTCCGGGGCGCACGGCCCGGGGAAAGGCCAGGTTCTCCCATAAACGTGGTCCATACCGAGGGTTGGCCGGAAAGGGATTACGCTCTGCAGAGCATAATTACGAATCCCGGCCGCCCCTCTGTTTGAAGCGTTCACCGATTCGGAGTCATCGAGGAACAACTGTCTCTTTCACACCTCGGACAGCTTCAGCAGGGCAGGGATGCCTGCGCGGACGGATTCGCGCCAGCTGCGCCACGACAGACGCGCGGCGAGTCGAGGTCAGGTTCTGGCATTTGACGGGAGCGCGCGGGAGCGATCACGCGGCTCGCATCCAGCTGGCCCAGCACGGGCGGGCTCCGGCCGAGCGGCAGGGACCACGCGAACTCAACGTACGCCAAGCAAGTAGCTGATCGTTCTTGCTGGGCGCCATCCGGTGCGTCAGCCTCAAGATCCAACGAGAATGTTGACCTCGAATCTCCACCCCTATTGGCACCCACTGGCCAGAAGAAGGGGAAGCGCTCATTTGATGGGCACCGAATGCCCGGAAGTGCGAGCAAGTCTTCGATGCTGCGCCCTGGTCGACTGCTCGGCATCCACCCGGCGCCGTGCGGGTCTACCCCGGAAGTTGATGTGCACCAGATTCGATTTGCGATGCAGAATTGCGGCACAAAGACCCGTTTAATCCTGACATTAGAATTTCTTAGATCAAGGCAAAATGCCCTTGTAGTACCTGCTACCGCCCGCGCCACATCCCGGCATCCCGGGCGTTTTTTTGCCTGTCAGGCCCGTTCAGGTTCGGTAGCTTTGCCGCCAGCCGGGTTATCGCCATATGACGAAGGTCGTGCCAGTGGGAAACATTACGGGCAGCCTGTTCGCACCCTAAACGCTTCCCACCGGCTTCGCTGCTATTCGGCAAACAGGTCGGGGCCGAACACTTCGTAGTGGATGCGTGCTTCACGGATGCCCAAATCCTTCAGCGCGTCGTGCTGCAACCGCATGAACGGGATCGGGCCGCAAATGTAATAGTCCGCATCGGGCAGCAGGACCGAATCCTTGATCGCTTTGACATCGACAAGCCCTGCGTGATCGTAGTCCCGGCCCGCGACATCCTGCGGCAGCGGGTCATCGTAAAACACGATCACGTCGAGATTGGCATACGTCTTGGCGGCTTCACGCAGCCGGTCACGCATGGCGTGCACGCCGCTGTTTCGCGCACCATGCACAAATACCACTTGCCGCTGCGGGTCCTGTATGGCCTTTTTGAGCATGCTGACCATCGGGGTCAGACCTACGCCGCCGCTGATCAGGACAATGGGTGTCTTGGCGTTGACATCGATATGGAAGCTGCCGTAGGGTGCCGCTAGCTTCACCTCGTCTCCGACATTGACGTGATCATGCAACAGGCACGATACATACCCCGGTGGCTGCGTACCGCCGCTTTCGCGCTTCACTGAGATTCGATAGCTGCGCCCATTGGGCATATCCGACAAGCTGTACTGGCGAATCTGCTGCAAACCTAGTGCTGGCACTTCGACGGCAATGCTGATGTATTGGCCGGGTTCAAAGTTCACCACCGGCCCACCATCCGCAGGTTCAAGGATGAACGATGTGATGACATTGCTTTCGGGCCGCTTCTCACGCACGACAAAGGTACGCCAGCCGGTCCAGCCGCCCAACTGCGCGGCGGACCGCTCATACAACCCGCTTTCCATGCCCATCAGCACGTCGGCCAGATTCCCGTAGGCTTGTGCCCATGCCGAAATGATCTCATCGGTTGCTGCACTGCCCAACACTTCCTTGATCGCGGCCAACAGGTGTTCCCCGACGATGGGGTATTGTTCCGGTCGGACGCCCAGACTCGCATGCTTGTTGGCAATGTTCTTCAGCACGGCCATCAGGCTGCTTGGGTCCTCGATATTCTCCGCATAGGCGTAGACCGCACGTGCCAGCGCCTGCTGCTGCTGGCCCTGTTCCTGATGGGCCATGTTGAACACGTTCTTCAGTTCGGGATGCGCTTCGAACATGCGCTTATAGAAGCACTTGATAATGTCGTTACCGTGTTCGGCCAGCACTGGTGCCGTGGCCTTTACGATGTCCTTCGTCTTCTGGGTCAACATTGCTTCTCTCCGTTGCGCGGGCGTTGGGGTCGCCAAATCGGGAAGGCTAGACGGTGGCCTACCTCGTCGCCTTGATCAAGGTCAAGTCTAGGTGAGACGTTCTTGACAGAGCAACGCGCATCGGTTGTTGAAGGCATGAACGTGAACTGCGGCACTTCCAGGCGGAGATCGATATCGTCTACGCTTTGCGTCGCAAGATCGATTTTTCGTCACACCGTGGCAGCCGTTGCCGTCAAGGCATTGAGGCAGTTGGTCAGCAGGGCGGGTGAAGACGTGAGTCAGACTAAGGCTTCTAAAACAATCCTTTAGCCGCCCCCGCCACCCAGTCGCCCGACTTGCCTCCATGCTTCTCCAGCAGCTTCACATCGCCCATCACCATGCCGCGGTCGACCGCCTTGCACATACTGTGGACTGATTAGGCGGACTTCAATGCCGAGTGCCTGGAAGCGACGTGCCCAATGGTGCGCTGTGCTGCAGGCTTCCATAACGCCCGATCCGCGAACAATGGACTCAACTGTTTGTAGGGGGCGAAACGTACCCCACGGCCTGGGGAACCATCCGACCCTCAATTGTCCGTCGGCGAGCGGTTGATTGGAACCGGCGCAAAGTCGAAATGGGCGGCGGCATACACGGCATTGCACGCCCATACTTCTTCCCCGTCCTTATAGAAGGTCACCCATTTGCCGTCGCTAATGCATTCGGCGCCGGGGAAGACTTCATCATGGCCGTTGGAACCGTCCAGTGCAAAGGGCGCGTGGGGCGTGGCCCAGTAGTGTCCGTTCGGTAAGGCCTCGATTGCTTTTCGGGACATTCTCTTCAGTACCGCCATGCGGTGTCACTCAACGTGCTATTCAACCCCGCCGCGGCGAAACGTATTGTGTCAATCCCGCAACGGCGTGGCACCGTCCCGAGACATCCTCGTGTAGTCTCACTGCCAATTACCTCCTGCTATACGGTGGAAGTTCGCCATGGCGCAATACCTCCAAATTGCAGTCCGAGCCTTCGGTGTCGGCGCCATCCTTGTGATCGTCGCCGTTGCCTCCCGGCAAGTATATCTGCGGGTCGCTGCTGAGGCTGGCATTCCCGGCGGTGAAGAGGATCCCGCGGCAATGATGTTGATCCAATGCGAGGCCAAGCACAGCCGCCTGCAGAATCGGCGTATTTCCGAAGATGCAGCGGATGCTGACGAGGCGCCGCGTGCCCGGTGTATGGAGTCCTGAACTCGCAGAAAACCTAAGCAGTCTGCAGTTCACGCTCCGTGTCTGAGCGCGTATATGGCCGACATGCGGCTGGGCCGGGACGTCTTCGCAAGCGCCCCTCGCACGCGCCCAGCCTTGGCGAATATCCTCGCCAAGGGCGCTTACCGCAGTGGGGTTACAAGGTGAACATCAGAGGCGCGTCATGCCGAGCGGCAAGCGCATGCCGCAACCTAGGCGCGGCTGGAGGCTGGGCGGGCGGAGTTGGAGGCAGCTGGTGGAGCTGCGTACCCAATTCTCGACCGAACTGGAACGGGCGCGAGCAGGTAAGCATCGCCCAGGAACGCGCCGAAGCCAGCGAGCGGCGCGCGCTGCGCGCTCGATCAGGAGCCCACCGCGCGGCAGAAGAACGAGCACGCGGCCGAAGACCTGCGCACGGAACTGGCACAGTCGCGCAGCGAGGCCCGGGTCGCGGCGGAAGGCCGGTGGCCAAGGGCCGATCGCGAATGAAGAACCGGGTGCGCCGGCGCTCCCCCTCAACCCACATGTTGGTAACGACGGCAACGGAAATTGAGCGGGCGGACGCGATCCGCTGGATCCGGGCGCAGATGCTCGAGTACGGGCTGACGATGGAAGAGTTGGAGGCGGCCGGGTGCTTTGCGCCGCCGCCGAGCCCGCGCTCGGTCTGCTACCGCAATGCCGAGGGGCTGAGCTGGGACGGGACGGGCGAGATGCCGGACTGGCTGCGGCGGGCGGTCAATGCGGGGCAGACGGTAGAGTTTTTCCGCGTCGGGTAGCACAAGAAGGCGACCCTGCTAGTTTCGAGGCCTGCGACGGCGTCGAGAATTGGGGACGCCGAGGTAGGGTCCATGCCCGATGGCGTGAAGTTGGGGGCATGCCAAGATTCGCCCAAACCGCTATCACATGCGCGCGTCCCTCGCGGTGTGGCGACAACTCCCGGGCGCCTGCCATGGCCCTTGTGATAGCGGCACATCCCCTTCTCAAAGAAAATGGGCCGTGAACTGCCGGCCTAAACTTCCTTCATGTCGAATATGAGCATGTCAACGCCGGCCTGGGCGAAATTGGCCACGTCAGTTGCTGCCGCGGCGCCCTCAGGTGAAGCCATTGCCTGCTGGAGCGCCGCCAGCGAATCGAAGCTCAGCACCGCAACCAGGTGAAATGGCGAATCGCCGGCCGGGCTTCTAACCGGGCCGCTGCTGACAGCGTCGCAGGCCGGCGATCTTCTTGGCGATCGGAACATGGGTCGAGAAGTAATATGAATCGAACGCCGCCGTGTCCGCAGGCTTCTTGTATGGCACCACTAGCTTTGCCATCGTGGTTTCTCCAGACGTGAGTTAGATAGGGCCTGAGCCTGCTAGTGTAGCTTTCCTATAGCGTGTGAAAGCCATATCTGTCAGGACACGTATCGTTCGGTGCGCTTGATGCATAACGCTACAAAACCGTGGTTCGCAGCGGGTTCCGGCGTGGGTCGACAGGGGTATGGCTTGGGGCACGCGCTGTGGAACGCTACGAAGTCAGGCCCCCCGCCATTCCATCCTTCGAGGTCGGGCGCTTGATAGACAACTAGCTACAGAAATTACGGCCGCTGTGCCGAGAGCGCTCCGTTTGGTCTTCGGCACGAGCTGACTGACTCTTAACGAATGCGGCGCACGGCTTCGAGCATGGAATTCCCCTGACTTGTCAGGCGGGGGTAGGCATCGCCGCTATCAAATGGTCTCTTACTGCGACGAAACCTAAAAAAGCCCGCCGGGCGGCGGGCTACGACGACTGGGTCGTCGGCTTGCTTCTTGATTCTTGCCTGGCAAGCAGTGATACCAGAACGCGAATCGTTAGCGATCGATCAACGGCCGATCTGCTTGCTCACTGCGTTTTCCTGCTGGTTAAGGGCGCGCTGGTCGGCACGGGTAATGTGGCCGCCGTCATGGCTTGCCATGGTGCGTTCTTCGGCGCGGATCTGGTGATCTTCTCTGTGCAGCTTAGCTGCCTGGCCGCGGGACATTTCACCTTCCTTGACCTCTTGGTGGATACGAGCGTTCTGGTTGGCCAGACGCCCGTTGACCTGCTCGCGACGCGGGTGATTCTTCTGCCACTGGGTATCGTTTGCCATCGCGCCACCAGCCATGCCTGCCGCCAGAACAGCGATTGCCACACTTCCGATCAGTTTGCGAGTAAACACCGTGAGCTCCCTTGCTTGTTGATGCCCGGCAGGATTGGCCGCGCATGATCCAGTAACGCCGCGGAATCGGGCGGCGATGACGAGGGGGCGGGGAGTGCTTTGTAACGATTTGTTGACGCCGAGGCTGATTTTGATGCGTTGATATCGATGCGTCGAGATCGAGAGTGAGGGTAGTTTTCTGTAATTTCCGGCCGCTCAGGTTCAGACATGGAATGCCGCAAGCAGGGCGAGCACGCCGCCGAGCGCGTCCACACCGTACGAGGTGTGCATGAGGCGGGCCGAGGGGGCAGCATCTTGAGCATCTGAGGCGATGCATACTTACTTCGGATGCCTCGATTCCTGACTATCGCGAAGACTCTGCTCGTGCAACTCAATTCAAAGTCCATGTTCCAAGCGCAGCTCCAACAGATCCAGCAATTGAGCGTAGTGCAGTGTGCCATCCGCGTTTGCGACAAGAAGTAGCCCGCCAGTCCCCACCTCGCCCTCTCCCTGCACAAGCCTCAACCATCGCAGATAGGCGCCTTCCCTTTCCGCCGTTGCGATCGACCTCCCTTCGGCAATCTCCGTCGCCAGTCTCTCAATGAAGTTCTCCAACCGATCGCGCCGAGTCTGCGCAGGCGGGAACGCATTGAGGTATGGCGCTCAATAGCGTGCCCGCCGGCGTCTGCTGGAGCAGAGGCGCTCGAGCGGCAGCTGGGTGAGTTGCGTACTTAATTCCCGACGGACCTGGAGCGCACCCGCGAGCAGGTGGCCGTGGCGCAGGAACGAGCCGAGGCCACCGAGCGCCGCGCGCTGCGGGAGATCGACCCGGTTGTTGGTCACGCTGGGTGCCAAGGAGCCAGCGCCGCCCCTGCATGCTCCTGACGACCACTCGCCGGTGGTGGCGCGGGAACTGTCGGGCATGCAACCGAACGTGCTGCGGCAGGACAACGGCGTGCATGTGGCACAAGCCTCCAGGCGCTGTTGTCTATGTGGGAGGCTGCGACCGCGAGCTCCCGGGGGTGACCGTTTTGCAGGAACGCTGCCCGGTCGGGAGAGTGTTTGGCCGACAGCCTCTGATCGGGCACGAGCGCTTGACTTGTATCAAGTGCTCATTCGGGGCACCGACTAAATTGAAGTTAAACGCTGCGCAGGCCGGCGGAACACAGCCATGATCTCGATCCCGGCGCCAGCCTGGATCCCGTAGTGCTGAGTTCCACCGCGCAGGCTCAGCGGTCTCACGCGTGCCAGACGTGCACTTGTGCAAGGGTTAAAGAACATATTCCCGCAGGAGACTCAAGATGTACAAAGTGATCATGGTCGCCGTCGACGGCAGCAAGTGCTCGACGCTCGCACTGGGCGAAGCCGTTCGCATGGCCCGGGCTTGCGACGCCGATCTGGAGATCATTCACGTCGTCGACAACAGTTACCTGAAATACGACGTGGGCTCTTTCGATGTGGGAGATCTGCGCAAGAGCTTGATTGAGAGCGGCCAGAAACTGCTCGCCGAAGCCCAGGCCACTGCCCACGCCCAGGGCGTGCGTAACAAGACGCGCCTGGTCGACAATCTCCTGGCTTTAGGCGATGTCTCTATTGCAATCGAACAAGCCGCGCAAGAATGCGGGGCCGAGCTCATCGTGGTCGGAACGCACGGACGCCGCGCCATGCGGCGCGTCCTGCTTGGTAGCGTCGCTGAAGCCCTGGTGCGCGAGTGCAGCGCGCCTGTGCTACTGGTGCGCGAGCCTTCCACAGAATGAAGCCCGTCCGATGCTCTGCACTAACCATCTTTTTAAAGCGTAGGGCGGCGGCGTGACGACTGATGCGGGGTAGGGCAGAGGCGCGACGTCAACACGGAGGGCCGCTGCGGCAAGTTCGGCCGCCGAAATACGCCTGCATCATCGTCAGTTAGTACAAATCGATGAGCAGAGACTGTCGTTTAATTAGGCCGATGCCCGTGCTCGCCCCCAAGACGTTTCCGGCATCAATAAGACGAGAAGAGAGGCCCAGAAGCAGCGATGCAATGGAAATGGCATCCATCATCGCGTGATGTCATGAGCCAAGAACAAGGCGGCCTGCTTCCGGTGCCTGACGGTAGCGCAAAACGAGATCGATCAGCAGCCGGGCATTGTGAGGATTCTCTTAGGCTGGGAAATTCGTCTCGCCTGGGGCATCAAAAGCGCGGGAGATAAAATGAGCGACGATACCCTGGTCACTCCTTTCAAGAGCAAACCGGTTCTGGACTACCCATGCGGCGAGGCGCCCGTGCCGGGGGCGGCGTGTGAGATTGCGGCAGGGGTTCTTTGGATACGAATGCCGATGCCGCTCAGCCTGATGGATCATGTTAACTTGTGGGCTGTGCGCGACGATAACGGTTGGGCGGTCTTCGACGCCGGGCTGCAGACTGGCGACACGACAGAGGCATGGCGCAAGTTGTTTGCAGGCTACGGGGCTCTGGCACAAGGAGAGCTGACACGGCTGTTCGTCACGCACGCGCATCCGGATCACATCGGTTTGGCAGGGTGGCTGACGCGAAGGTTCGGCTGCCAGCTCTGGATGACCCGGACAGAATACCTCACGTGCAGGATCGTAGTGGCTTATATCGGCCGCGAGATGCCCGACGACGCTGTGATTTTCTATCGAAGGGCTGGCTGGGATGATGATGCGATCGAGGTCTACCGTACCTACTTTGGCGGATTCGGCAAATACGTGTACGCATTACCCGACAGTTACCGGCGCGTGCGCGACGGCGAAGAGTTGCGCATCGGAGGCCATGTGTGGCGCATCGTCGTTGGCGCCGGACACTCGCCGGAGCATGCCTGCTTCCATTGCCCAGAATTGAAGTTGCTGATTTCTGGCGATCAGGTACTACCTAATATCTCATCCAATGTCTCTGTCAACTTCACTGAGCCTGATGCCGATCCGACGAGCGACTGGTTGGCGTCACTCGACAAACTGCAGCAGGAGATACCAGACGACGTTCTGGTACTCCCGGGTCACAATGCGCCATTCCACGGACTCTGCCGGCGGCTCGACTATCTAAAACGCAGTCAGCACAACGCACTCGATCGCCTGCGACACGCCCTGGGTCGACCCCGGCGCGCGGTCGACGTATTTGCGCAGTTGTTCTCGCGCCCCATCGGATCCGAACCCAATCTGCTGGATGTGGCCACCGGCGAGAGCGTTGCGCACCTCAATTATTTGCTGCATCGGGACGAAGTCGAGATGGAACTCGACACCGATGGCGTTGCCTGGTACCTCATGAAATGAGCCGCGTGCCTGCGCTTCATGTCATGGCGCTCAGGTGCAGGGGTTGCTCTTCGCGGGGCAGCAAGAAGTGTAGCTTTTGTGCCAGTGAAAACCGTTCAAGACGGCGCGCGCATCAATGTTCCGGTAAGAAGCGCGGAGGCGCATGACTTGAGCGACGACCAGGCTAGGGCGGATGCGGCCCATCTCCAATCGAAGTAATATGCGCCATTGCTCCAGCCACAATCCCAGCATGCGGAGCCACATACATCATTGAAGAGTGAGAAGAGCGGTATTCCATTCCACTTAGGATCCTGCGCATTGATTTCCCCCAGAAGAGTTGGGGGAGCGTGGTTGCCATCGAAGCCAGTCAGAACGCTAATCTCGTGCTCTGGAACAGCCTGGATAGCGGCGTAGGTAGATCAATACGTCGAATCCTGTCTGGACACTCGCGCCTCATGCGCGATCTGCATGCGTAGTGCCTTGAAGCGCTCTTGTACATTGTCCCCAAAGAGCGGATCGGGGCTAGCTGGAACGGTTGCAGCAACTTCCGCCCAGTCATCTTGTGTCAGCAGCTGCGCAGCGCGAGGCATTACGTCTCGCTCCTCAGCCGAAATGTGGCTGCGATAATACACAAGGTAAGTGGCGGTGGCCGCCTCTAGAGCCGCTCGCGGGATCATAATATCTCCCTCGGCCTCATTCAGCCGATTCAAGAGATCTTCGCCGGCTGTAGCAATCACGCGGTGCTCTTGCAAAAGGCGGTTAACCACCAATTGCATGCCTGGATCTCGCCCAACAAGCCGTGCATACGCAACATCCTCGCGGGGATGGTGAACGCGATCGCCAAAATTCCGCATGTAGTAGAGGATCGTGCTCATCAGGTCATAATTCGGGCGCTCCCCTCGGTGGAAAGCAGCTACGTGTTCTTCCAAAAGGTCGAGTAGGCGAGCGAAATTAACGTGCTCAGCATGCCATACGGCGAGTGGTTCGGTCATGACGCGCTCCATCAAACGGGTCAAGTAAGCGATAAGCCGTTAGATCCAAAACGAAGATGCGCAACTGCGCACGCCTGGTCGCGACAACGCTCAAGGAGATCTATGCGATTAATACTAGTCCTGCGTATCTAGGCAGGGACTGATATAGGTCAATAGATGGGCCCACAGCGATTGGCTCCGGCGGCCATTACGCCGAAAAGGATCGACGCCATGATCTTTGTCATGGCAATCAACCTCTTCGGCGTGCGGCTCTGGTGCAAATCGGGGGCGGCGGGAATTTCGACGAGCGCGAGCCCACAAAGAGTAAGCAGGGAGATATCGACTGCTTGTTCAAGGGGTGGTACTTTGACCGGGAAGGTCACCGTCCTGTGCGCGTGCTGGTACCTGCGATACAAGCTCAGCTTACGAGACCTCGTTGAAATGATGGCCGAGCGCGGCCTGTCGCTTGCGCACACGAAGGTCATGTAAAGCGGTTCACTCCGAAGGTTGTTAAGCGCTGGAATCGCACGTCTTACCCTTGGAAGGCGAAAAACACCTTACTGGCTTGAAACGACCATGAAACCGTCCTGCCTCACCCGTATGCGAACACATGTCCTGCTTCTTGCCGCGGGCATGGCGCTAACGATACCGCCCGTGCATGCCAAGGATGGCGCCAGGCTCGCGCAGCTATGCGCGACCTGTCATGGGCCGCATGGCCACAGCGAATCGCCGATGTACCCGCGGCTGGATGGGCAGACACCTGAATACCTGCAGGCGCAGCTCAAAGCGTTTCGCGAGCAGGGCCGCGCGGAAACCGACGCGCGCACGCATATGTGGGGAATCGCCGCCCGGCTTGACGACGCGGCGATACAGTCGCTGGCGGCCTATTACGCGAGGCAGGCCCCAACGCCGGGCACGACCGGTGCCCCCGAGTTGATGGACAGGGGGCAAGCCATCTTCGAGAAGGGCATCCCCGGCGGCGGGGTACCTGCTTGTGCTTCATGCCACGGCGCACAAGCCCAGGGTGCAGGCGCATTCCCGCGGCTGGCGGGGCAACACCAGGCTTATCTACTGCGGCAGATCGAGGTATTCAAGAACCGTTCGCGCGGCAACTCGCCCGTGATGAGCACCGTGGCACACGATCTGAGCTACGACGACGCCAGGGCGGTGGCTGCCTACCTGCAGTCCAGGTGAGCCGCGCCGCCGGCCTTGAAAACGCCCTGGGCCAGCTGAACGCGCGGGATCGCCTTCCGGACTCACAGCGCGCCCAAGCTCCGCAGCTTTGCCCTCAGCGCTTCGATTTCTTCCTGGGCTCCTCTTGATGGGGTCCCCTTGATTTTGCTGCAGGTTACCGGGATAGCGATCCCTAGCATTCATGAGAATCCACGGGGAGGTGTTAGGGAAATATTCATTAAATCAATCGGTTGCTGTCTGCCATTTTTTGTCCGGCTGGTTGCTCAATACGGCACTTTCCTGGCCTGTACGTTGCGTCCCAGTCTCGTTGTCGCTAATCTCGGCAGTCCGTCTCACGCTTGGGAGAAAGCGCGATGGACCACTGGCAACTGGCTTATCTCGGCATGCGGCAGATTCCACGCGAACTCAATGGAGAAGCGAGCAACGCTTCACTACGTTTATGACCCCTTTTGTGGATGGTGCTATGGGCTAGCGCCGCCGGTGTCGGTAGCCGCCGAGATCCATGGCCCCGATGTGGTGCCCCATAGCGGCGGCATGTTGGCCGGAAAGGAGGCGAAGATGATGTCTCCAGAGTGGCGCGATTTCGTGCGCCCCCCGACCACAGATCAGCGACCAGATTGGCCAGTGGCTACCGCCGCGTGCCGTGCAAGCGCGCTACGCGCGCACGGCATCGAAACGCTGGCAGACCTGACGGTGCGCATGCCGCGCCGACGCCGCTGGTGGGCGATCGTGTCGGGCCTGGGCCCGGCGAGCGCCCGGCAGGTCGAAGACTTTTTCGCCCAACACCCGCGGCTTACCGCGCGCGCTCACGCCCCGATCGCCGTCGTCGATTGCGGAGTTATCGTGCCATGGTAGCGTCTACGCTTGCGGCTGGGGAGCGTACCTGGCTGCTTGCGGCCATCCGGCCGACTCGGGTGCCAACCGGGTCACGGGTGCGTCGCGGTCTCGGGTTGATCGCCCGTCAGGGTGACGTAGAGCGGCAAGAGCCTGGAGATCGCAATGCATGCGCAGAAGAAGTTGTGCTGGCCGGGTGGCGTACTGGGGGCAGGCCGCGAGTGCGCAGTTGTTTCTTGCCGTAGAAAACGGGTACTCGTGAATCGAGCTGAGAAATGACGAGAGGCGACTCGAAGGCGCCTCTCGTGGCAGGGAAAGGGATGGCCCGGGCGAAGCGGCTACCTCAGACAAGATGGTTCTGAAATGACTGCCCCGGTGCACGATCGGGCGGAAACTGCAGATAGCTACTTTATCGAGGTCACACTCGTCGCTGCGCTCGCGCCAATGGTCCCGCAATCTTCCGTCGAAGCCCTGCGACGCGCGCTTTTCGAGCGGCACTCAGGCGGATAGTTGCCGGAAATTCTTCTGGAAACTGACAGCAGCCCACTGCAGTTGGCTTTCGCTGGGACGCGACCCAAATCGCACAGTGAGCCGCTGATGGCCTACGCGGCTGTACTGGCCACGGCACCTCAATGTCGGCGGCGGCCATTGCGCGCATGGTGCCGAAGTTGTCGTCCAGCGCGATCCGCGCAGATGATGAATCGCATCGCGGATGATCTGGTCTCTGCGTCCAGAAGGGAAAACTATCCACAGAAGCTACGTAAAACTAAAGACTGCAGGCGACCATAATGACGCGGATTCGGGGTACATCGCTTCCTTTATCGTCATCCTCCAGGATTATCGTTTAGATAACTTAGCTTTTGCGCCGCTGCACGGCGGTTAGTATCCCCCGCAGGATCTCGATAGGGGTAGGCGGGCAGCCAGGCACAGCGAAGTCGACGGGGATCACGTTGGCGACGCGGCCGCAACTCGCGTAGCTCTCGCCGAAGATGCCGCCCGTACAGCCGCAGTCACCTATCGCGACCACGAGCTTTGGGTCCGGCGTCGCGTCATAGGTACGCCGCAAAGCCTCTTCCATGTGACGCGAGACCGGTCCGGTCACCAGCAGCATGTCAGCATGCCGCGGGCTGGCAACGAATTTGATGCCAAGCCCTTCGATGTTGTAGTAGGCGTTGTTGAGCGCGTGGATTTCCAGCTCACAGCCGTTGCACGAGCCCGCGTCGACCTCCCTAATCGCCAGCGCCTGACCGAGAATATCGAGGATGTCCTTGTGGATGCGTTGAATCGCGGCGCCGCCATCGGCATCGACTGCCTGGGGCGCAGGCTCGGTCACGATGCCGGTACGGGCAATTTGCTTGAGGAGGCGCCACATCAGAGGTCGTGCCCCGAATAGGAGAGATTGAAGGACTTGTTGATCAGCGGAAAGTCCGGAACGATATTGCCGATGACGGCGTGTTCAAGCACTGGCCAGTTCTGCCAAGAGGGATCATGGCAGTGGCAACGCAAGATCCGGCCGTCGCCGCCGATCTCGAGGGCGACAAGGACTTCACCACGCCAGCCCTCTACCCAGCCTGCTCCGATGGAGATTTTGTCCAGCATCCGGAGGTCGCCACATATCGCGCCACCCGGCAGCTCCGAGCAGATGGCGCGAACGAGCCGCAGGGATTCAAGCGTCTCGTCGAAGCGCATCGCCACACGTGCGGCGACATCGCCGTTGCAGTGCGTGGCCATCTTGACGTCTAAACAGTCGTAGGCCGGCCATTTATGATCGCAGCGCAGGTCTGCCTCCTGCGCGCTGGCGCGCCCGGCGAGCCCCGTGAGGCCAAGCTGGGCGGCGAGTTGTGGCGCCACCCGCCCCGTGTTGAGAAAGCGGTCCTGTAGACCAGCGTGCTCGTCATATACGATCCGCAGTACGCGGACCTCGCGCTCGATGCCATCGCACTGCTTGCGCAGACGGCCCAGCATTGACGGCGTCATATCGATGGCGACGCCACCGGGCACCACGGCATCCATGATGAGCCGGTGGCCGAAGACTTCCCCAGATAGCCGCTGCCAGTCCTCGCGCAGCCGCGAGAACTGGGCCAACCCAAAGGCCAAACCGGCATCATTGCCCAAGGCACCGAGGTCGCCCAGGTGGTTGGCCACGCGTTCGCGCTCCAGCATCATGGCACGCAGCCAGGCTGCCCTTGCCGGTATCTCGCTGCCCGTCGCGGACTCGAGCGCCATGCAGTAGGCCCAGGCATAGGCCACCGTGGAGTCGCCCGAGATGCGGCCTGCGAGCCGGTAAGCTTCGATCGGCGCAAATTCGGTGAACCGGCGCTCGATGCCCTTGTGCGTGTAGCCGAGATGTGCTTCCAGTCGCAGCACCTTCTCACCGACGACGGAAAAGCGGAAGTGGCCGGGTTCGATGATGCCCGCGTGCACCGGGCCGACGGCGATCTCATGCACGCCATCGCCATCGACACGTACGAAGGGGTAGTCCGCCGGCAGTCTGCCCGTGGCCGGCAGCGGTTGCGTCCCGTGTTGCAGGGGGAATGACCCTTGCGGCCACAGGCTATGGTCCAGCCAAGGGCGCTGGTCGCGGCTGCCTTGCACATTGATGCCCGAGAGGTCAGCCATGGCGCGCTGCATTCGCCCGGCACACGGGAAGATGCGGCCCAGATCCGGAACCCCCTGCGCCGGGTCGCCGAGCCGCAGTTCGAGCCAGACCAGTCCCTCCGGTACGGCATACGCGGCACATGCCGCCAACGTCCCTCCCACTGCGCTGCGGTCGACGCCCCACACGGAAATGAGGCGCCCTCCCGTGTCGGCGACGGTACGCGCTGCCGCGCTCCATGCAGCGGGACTGGCCAGCCCGTGCCATACGGGCAGCGTTGCCGGCAGACGATGCAGGTCGAGTCCAAGTTCAGGCCGGGCCATACGTTCAACTCCCCAGCATGGCGGCCGCCTGGCGGTACCACGCATCCAGATACGGCGGGATATAGAGACCCAGCATCAAACCGAGTGCGAGGTGCAGGAACACCGGGACCAGCGCCGGTGGGTGCGCCAGGGGCTTCAGGGTGGTCTCGCCGAAGACCATCGGCTGCACGCGACTGAACACCGACGCAAAGGCCAAGCCGAGCGCGACCAGCAGGAAGGGCGTGGCCCAGGGTTGCTCACGCATCGCGGTGGTGACGATCAGGAACTCGCTGGCGAATACCCCGAAAGGCGGCATGCCCAGGATGGCCAGCACGCCCAACATCAGGCCCCAGCCGACCGTGGGGCTGACCCGGATCAGCCCGCAGATCTCGTCCATCACCTGCGTGCCCGCTTTCTGCGCCGCATGGCCGACGGCGAAGAAGATCGCGGACTTTACCAGCGAATGCACCGTCATGTGCAGAAGTCCGGCGAAGCTGGCGATCGGCCCGCCCATGCCGAATGCGAAGGTCATCATGCCCATATGTTCGATGGACGAATAGGCGAACATGCGCTTGACGTCCCGCTGGCGGATGAGGAGGAAGACCGCCGCCACGACGGAAACCAGGCCGAAGCCCATCATCAGGTGGCCGGTGAGATGGTTGTTCAGCGCGCCGTCCGTCAACACCTTGCAGCGCAGGATAGCGTAGAGGGCCACATTGAGCAGCAGGCCGGACAGCACGGCGGACACCGGGGTCGGCCCCTCCGCATGCGCGTCTGGCAGCCAGTTGTGCACCGGCACCAGGCCGACCTTGGTGCCATAGCCGATGAACAGGAAGGCGAACGCCAGGGTGATGATATTCGGGTCCAGCCGGCCCTTGACCGCATCGAGGTTGGTCCACAGCAGCGCGCCGCCCTCGGGGCCAATGACCTGCTCGGCCGCCATGTAGAGCAGCACCGTGCCGAAGAGCGCCTGGGCGATACCCACGCCGCACAGGATGAAGTACTTCCAGGCCGCCTCGAGGCTGGCTGCGGTCCGATAGACACTGACCAACAGTACCGTGGTCAGCGTGGCGGCCTCCATCGCGACCCACACGATGCCCATATTGTTGGTCGTCAGTGCCAGCAGCATCGTGAACGTGAATAGCTGGTACATGCTGTGGTACAGGCGCAGTCGCGGCGGCGTCATCTTGCCGTGGTCGCGCTCCACGCGCATGTAGGGCCGCGAGAAGATCGACGTGGTCAGGCCCACGAACGCGGTCAGCGTAATGAGAAACACATTCAGGGCATCTATGTAGAACGCACGGTCCCACACGAGCGTGGGACCGTCGTCGATGATCCGTCCGGTGAGCAAGCAGGCCGCGATGAAGGTGCCCAGGCTGAACGCTACATTGACGTCGCGCGCATGATCGCGATGACCGACCAGCGCCAGCACCAGCCCGCCGGCGAGCGGGGTTGCAAGCAGGAAGGCTAGCGCAATCAACTCAGTCCTCCTTCAGCTTCTCGAGATGGCGAATGTCCAGGCTGTCGAACTGCTCGCGGATCTGGAACATGAACACGCCCAGGATCAGCACGCCAATCAGGACGTCCAGGGCGATACCAAGCTCGACCACCATCGGCATGCCGTAGGTCGCCGAGGTAGCGGCGAAGAACAAGCCGTTCTCCATTGCCAGGAAGCCGATGACCTGCGGTATTGCCTTCGAGCGGGTAATCATCATCAGGAACGACAGCAGTACGCAGGCCAGTGCGATGCCGAGCGTGCCGCTGGCCAGCTTCACCGACAGCCGCGAGATCGGCATGGCCAGGTTGAACGCGAAGATCACCACCAGGATGCCGATCAGCATGATGGTCGGAATATTGATCAGCGTCTCCACGTCCCAACGGATATCAAGCCGGTCGATGACGCGGTGCAGGAGATAGGGGATCAGCAGCACCTTGAGCACGAAGGTCACGCCGGCCGACAGGTACAGGTCCGGCTGCCGGGTCACATAGCCAACCACGGCCGTCGCCAATGCCAGGGTGGCGCCCTGCAGCGTGAACAGGTGGATTAGCGATAGGACGCGGCGCTGCGAGATCATCCCGAAGGCTAGGATGAGCAGCACCGCACCAAGCAGGTTGACGAACTGGGTCAGCAAGGTGCTCATGTCAGCGGGCAAGCAGCAAATGCACCAGCATGCCGATCACCGCCAGCAAGAAGGCGGTGGCCAGGAACTCGGGGACGCGGAAGATGCGCATCTTGGCACTCACTGTCTCCAGCGTGGCAAGCAGGATACCTCCCACGGTGAGTTTGAACAGCAGCGCCGGCAGCGCCAGCAGCATGGACATCGGCGCCTGGGCCTCTGCGATGCCCCAGGGGAAGAACAACGCCAGTCCGATACAGGAGTAGGCGAACAGCTTCAGGCTTGACGCCCACTCGATGAGTGCCAGGTGGCGGCCCGAGTACTCCAGGAGGAGTGCCTCATGGATCATCGTCAGCTCCAGATGCGTGGCGGGGTTGTCGACCGGCACGCGGGCGTTCTCCGCCAGCGACACCATGGTGAAGGCAACGCCGGAAAAGGCCAGCCCAGGGTAGATCGCGAGGTCACGATGGGCGAGTGTCTCGACAATGGTGGTGAGCGATGTGGACTTGGAAACTAGCGAGGCCGAGAACAGCACCATCAGCAATGCGGGTTCGGCCAGAAACCCGATCAGCATCTCGCGCCGCGCCCCCAGGGTGCCGAAGGCCGTGCCGATGTCCATCGCGGCCAGCGAAATGAAAACCCGCGCTAGCGCGAACAGGCCGACCAGCGCGATCGCATCGGCCGCGGGTGCCAGCGGGAGGTCGGTCGAGAGTGTTGGGATGATCGCGCACGCCAGGGCCATACAGCCGAACACCACATAGGGTGTGGCGCGGAACAGCGGCGACGCGTTGTCGG
This sequence comes from Cupriavidus sp. 8B, assembly GCF_054589115.1. Taxonomy (NCBI): domain Bacteria; kingdom Pseudomonadati; phylum Pseudomonadota; class Betaproteobacteria; order Burkholderiales; family Burkholderiaceae; genus Cupriavidus; species Cupriavidus sp. 8B. The sequence continues at coordinate 18,280 of NZ_BAAILO010000088.1, forward strand.
CCACCACCGATTCCTTGTTGAACAGTTTGTGCAACATGCGATATGGCTGCCAGAGGCTGGGCGCGGATTTGTTTTGCAGCCAGGCACGCCATTGATTGACCCAACCCATCAGTAGCGGCGCCAGGGCGATCGAAATCGCGATTTCTAGCGACTGCGACAGCAAGCCGGAGACCGTCATGGCAACCTCATCGCATCACCGCCAGCAGCGTGGCAATCAGTGTCAGAAAACTATATAGCAGATACACCGAGATGCGCCCCTGCTGCATCAGGCCGGCCAGTCGCGCCAGGTATGAAGCCAATTCGACAGTGGGTAAGTACAGCCAGCGCCAGAAGCGGTCCTGGACGGTCACCCGGTAGCGCGGCTGTTCATCGAATGGCGTTGGCAGGTCGCGCTGCATCAAAAAGAAGGGTTCGAAGATCTGACGGATTGGCTGGCCGAAACCCTCGGCGGTATCCTGCATGCGTGCGGTGCCCCAGGGAAATCCGCAGGCCCATGGTGGGCCGCGGCGCAGCCGGCCATGGTAAAGCCAGCGCACGAGCAGGTAGGCGAGCGCAAAGCTAGTCAGGATGCCGAGGAGGAAGATCACCGGCCCGTAACTGGCTTGACTCAGGCTGCTCGGCGCCAGCAGCCAGCTGCTGGTAGCCGCTCGGGCGCCCAAACCGGCGGCAACCAGCTGCTTCGTTACCGGGTCGATCAGCTGGATGAACTGCGTCGGCAGCAGGCCAAGCATCACACAGCCGAGGGCGAGCCATATCATGCCTGCGCGCTCCCAGGGACCGGCGTCATGTGCGTGGGCGAGTTTGTGCTCGCGCGGCTGGCCGAGGAAGATCACACCGAAGAACTTGACCATCGTGTAGCCGGCCAGGGCCGCCACCAGCGCGATTAGCGCAGCGACCACCGGGATCAGCATCGTCAGCAGCGGCACGGGCAGGCTTGGCGTGAACAGGAAGCTCTGCAGCAGCAGCCACTCCGACACGAAACCGCCGAGCGGAGGCAGCCCGGCGCTGGCCAGCGCGCCCAGTAGCGTGAGCCAGCCAACCCAAGGCATATACCGAATCAGCCCGCCCAGCTTGCCGAGACTTCGCTCGGCGGTGGCATGCAGTACGCTGCCCGTGCCGAGGAAGAGCAGGCTCTTGAATAAGGCATGGCTTGCGACGTGATAGAGCGTCGCGGTCAGGGCCAGTGCCGCCATCGGTCTCATGTCGTAGGCCGAGAAGATCAGGGTCAGGCCCGTGGCGACGAACAGCAGGCCCATATTCTCGATGGACGAATAGGCCAGCAAGCGCTTCATGTCGCTCTGCACCGCGGCAAAGACGACGCCGAATAGGGCAGTGGCCAGGCCGACGGCCAGAAGCAGCGCGCCCCACCACCACAGACGCATACACAGCAGGTCGAAGGACACGCGCAACAGCCCGTAGATGGCTGTATTGAGCATGACGCCGCTCATCATCGCGGAGACCGGCGAAGGCGCGGCCGGGTGTGCCTCCGGCAGCCAGACATGCAAGGGCAGGACGCCGGCCTTGGCGCCGAATCCGAACACGGCAAGCAGGAAGCCGACCGAGGCCCAGAAGGGCGTCAGAGCCTGGTCACGCATGTTCGCGAAGGTGTAGTCACCCGTGTTGGCCTGCAGAACACCGAAGCAGAGCAGAATCGCGATCGCGCCGATACGCGCCATCGTGATGTAAAGGTAGCCGGCGCTGCGTACCTCTGGAATGCGGTGGTTTGCTGTCACCAGGAAGAACGACGACAGCGCCATGGTCTCCCACATGACCATGAACGAGTAGGCATCGTCGGCCAGGATGACACCGGCCATGCTGGCCAGGAACAGGTGATATTCCAGGCACAGCAAGCCTGGCGGCGTGCCCTCACCCTTGCGGAAATATCCGGCTGCAAATATAGAGATGCCCGCCGCCGTACCACCGATCACCATTAGGAAATAGGCGGAGAGGCTGTCGAGCCGGATGTGGAAGGGCAGTGCTGGCAGTCCAATGGCTAGTACGGCGACCTCGGGCGTGCCAAGCACAGCGGCAAGTGCCAGGCCGAAAAGCGCCAGCCCAAGCAATCCGCCGAGCGGGAAAAGAACGCGAGACACGAGGGTCAGTTGCTGCAGCGCGGCAACGCCTGCGGCCCCGACGAACAACCAAGCCCCCACAACAACAAGCACCCAGTCGATATGGAGCCATTGTGCGACGGGGGGCACGCTGCTCATGGCCTAGGCCTTGCGACGTGTGGCGCGCCGTCTGGTGGGGGGAGGCGCTTCGGCCTGCGCCGGTGCCTGTGCTTGCGGCGGTGTTCCGTCGTCAGCAGGCTCGGTATTGCCCGCGTGCAACCCGCTGGGCACGTACTGGACCCCATGTTGAGCGAGGTATTCGCGGATGAGCTGGCGCACCACCTGCGATGCCGTCAGATCCTGTTGTGCACAAAGGCGCTCGAAAGCGGCCTTCTTGTTGGGATCGATGAGCAGCGTCAGCCGAGCAGTCTTGATCTCCATGGAGCCTCAACATGCCAATACGATGGTCAGATGCGTCACATCATACATGAACGCCGTGCGACCCAAAAGTGCTTGCCGCCGCCGCGGCTCACCGTCAATGAAGCGACGGCAAAGGTCGCTAATTGCTTGCGACAACCTAGCATACGGAATGAAGATTGCATATGCTACAGAACCTAATGTAATGCAGTAGCAGTGTAATCAACATGTTAATCTTATTAACATATTCCGTACCAGAATGACCTTGTGCGCAGGCGCGCCCTAGCTGGTCTTTGGAACCTTTGCTCACGTGGCATTTCGCGAGAACCCTCATCTGCCTGAGGGTGACGAGGCGTGGGCGATAGGGAACGGTGATCGACTCTTTCGATGGCCTCGAATCCAGGCAGACAAGGAGAAAGATATGTTTGCGCATCTTCTGCTCGCGGTCGATGGCTCTTTTCTATCTGATGCCGCCTGCCATAAGGCGCTTGCCCTTGCGCAGCAAATGAACGCCCGGGTTACGGCGCTTCGGGTTGGCCCGAACTACCATGTTCTGACCTATCACACTGAAATGCTGACGGACACCCGAGAGCGTTTCACGCAGGAATCCTGGGAGGAGGCCACGAAATATCTACAAGGCGTGGCGAGCGAAGCCGCCGCCGCAGGGGTGCCCTGTGATACGACGTATCTGGTCAACGATCACCCGTACGAAGCCATCATCAAAACAGCCGAGGATAAGGGCTGTGACCTCATCGTGATGGCGTCGCATGGGCGGCGCGGCGTGCAGGGACTGGTGATCGGCAGTGAGACGCAGAAGGTCCTGACTCACAGCAAGATCCCTGTACTGGTGTATCGCTAGATACCATGGCATCGAAGCGCGTGAGGCATTGGCGACAATGGGCTGGCAATGCCATGGACGTCCATTCGCCTGGAAGCAAGCGGCGACAGGACTACGAACCGACCGGGGGAGTGACCATCTCCACTGGCCGTATGGAGGACGGAGAGGCGACCATGGAACTGCTTGTGGAACAGGTGGAGGTTTGGGTGGCAGGGATTCCGGATAAGCCAGGCGGACTGGCCGGGGCCTTGGCCCCCTTGCGCGATGCGGGAGCCGACCTGCAACTCATCATCGCGCGGCGCAATCCGGACAAGCCTGGCGAGGGCGTTGTATTTGTCACCCCACTACAGGGTGATAGAGAGATTGTGGCCGCGGCTCTGGTTGGCTTCAACGTGACACAAACGCTGCACTGCGTTCGTGTGATGGGGATCAACCAACCGGGCATCACATCGGCGCTGACGGAGAAGCTTGCCAAAGCGAATTTGAACCTCCGCGGGTTCTCCGCTTCGGTGATCGGTACGCAGTTTGTCGCCTATGCGGCAGTCGACTCGCAAACCGAAACCAATAAGGTAGTTGAGGTTCTCCAGGCTGCCTGAGGTCCAGCGCTCATGCATCAAGGAGAGTAGTAGTGGGGCGCCGGAGCGCCGAGGAGACGTATTCACATGGCCCGCTTGAAGGGCATGGATCTGCGGTCCTGCGCCACCCTGCCTGTTGCCGAATCCGGCTAGTTGACGCCAGCACCACGCATGGTGGCTGATCGTAGGCTCGTCCTGAGCCCAATGCGTCGCAATAGTGTCTGAATAGCGGCCGTGGCGACGTCATCCGTCTCTTGTACATCCTTGAGCACCGCCTGAATCCGCAAGGCCAGCGCTTCAGCAAGCCTTGCCGCAGTGACGCGCAGCGGACAAGCGTCGCATCTCGCGTAAAGCGCGACATCTCTAAGCAAGGCGTCACCCCGATAGATAGCCACCAGCACCTTCGGTTGGTAGCTACCGTCATCGAGCGCTTTTGCGCGCGGCGTAACGCGATAAGTGACCGCCGGCTTGTGCATGGATGCCTCCCGATAGTTGCCAGACCCTGACTCCGGTCTCGGCATGCCGTAAAGCCAAGGATGAGATTGAGGCCAGCACCACGCATGGAAGGTCCCGATTGGGGCGGTAGGCATCTCGGGATGCCTCGCAGTGGTCATTATCAGTGCGATGCCGAGGCCGACCTGCAGGGTGAGGCTGGTAGTCCGCTATGCGGACATCGGTCACTCGCGGTCTTTCTTCGCAAGAACCGTAGCGCCAACCTGGGGCCGGGTGGCATAGACCACCCCATGCTGCTCCAAATAGTCGCGGATCAACTGGCGCACCACCTGCGACGGCGTCTGATCCTGCGCCGCGCACAGGGTTTCAAAGGCTTTCTTCTTCACGGGGTCGATCAACACGGTGAAACGGGCGGTCTTGGATTCCATGCGCTCTAGAATAGTGTTGTATGATAATAGCGTTATCATTATATACAACTGTGCGGCCCGGTGCAGCCTGTGGTTACATGGCTTCGTGTCCCCAAGATGGGGTCGCAGGTATTGGCCCCCGACAGAAGCCTGGAAGGCATGGAAAGCCTCGCAATGTGAGCTATGGTGCGCTCGCTGGCATTGTTCGTGCATACCCAGGCGAGCTTGTTTGGCTGTTTGGCCAACGGTGGCAAGCCAGAAGGCCTAATGTATGCAAGTTGCTTAGAGGCCGCTTTTTTTATTTGAGGGCGACGTGGTAGACGCGACAATTGAAATGACCAATCGCATGGGCTTGCAAGGTCGCGGCTCAGCGCGGCTAAGCTTTACCGCCGCCCAGTTCGAGTCCGAGATCCTGCTTGTCAGCAATGATTGCTCGGCGAACGCCAAGAATGTGATGGACGTGATGCGGCTCTCGGCGCGGGTGGGGACCCAGGTGCGTATTCAGGCCACCGGCCCGGATGAAGTCGCTGCCGTGAAAGTCATCGCCGCGCTGCTGACGGAGTGAGGAATTGAATACCACCACGCCTGATCGAGCTCCCCACATGGACCCCAATCGCACGTCCTTTGAAGCCTACTTAAAGTTTCTCTCCGAAGCCCCCGACGACGGCACGCCGACGGTACTGGAAACCCCACTTGCAATTTCACTGCATTTCGATGCGCTGGCTACCCAAAGCATCATGTCGCGACGCGACCCCGACAAGCTTGTTCTTGGCTACACGCGGACGATGATGGCGTTTTTATTGCTGCAGCCGGCACCGACCAGGATCTCGATGATCGGCCTTGGCGGGGGATCATTACTCAAGTATTGCTATCGGCATCTTCCGAATGCGAAGGTTGTCGCCATCGAAATCGATCCGGCGGTAATTGCACTGCGCGATACGTTTCACATTCCGCCCGACGACGAACGGCTCGAGGTGGTTTGCGCGGATGGCGCCGAGTATGTCAAGAATCAGGAAGCGCGGCCGGAAGTCATATTGGTGGATGGTTTTCTCGCACATGGCATGCCGACACAATTGGGCAGCGCGGACTTCTACGCGGCGTGCCATGCCCGGCTCGCCGACGATGGGGTATTGGTCGCGAACTTCCTCGACAGCGATTCCGATATCCCTTCCTATCTGGGCGAAGTTCGTTCGGTGTTCGGCGACTCATTTTCCATTTCCCTGTCTGAGGACAGTTGCAACTACACGCTGCTCGCTTGGAAGAGCGCGCGGGCACTTCCCTCGCTGGACGAACTGCTGATGCGCGCGCGCATACTGGAAACCGCGCATCCCCTGAATCTGCGCGCGGCCGCGCGTCGTCTGAAACAGGGCAAACGGCTCGCGTCAGATCACACATTCTGGCAAAAGCTCACGGGCTGATGAGCTTGCGGGCCGATGTTGGATAGACACGGTCTGAACCGAAGGTAACGCCCACCGATGCGACCATGCCGATCCGATACTTGCGCAGACTGACTGGAAGGGAGCGCAGTCCAGAAGCCAACCGGCAACTGGCGCGTTATCTTGCCTTTGTGGCGGGCGCCACCAATGCAGGCGGATTCTTGGCGGTGCAGCAGTACACCTCCCATATGTCGGGCATCGTGTCCGCCATGGCCGACAATCTGGCGCTCGGCAGTGTCGGGCTCATTCTGGACGGCCTCGGTGCCTTGTTATCGTTTCTGGCGGGCGCGGCCTGCTCTGCGATTTTGATCAACTGGGGGCGGCGCGAGCGCCTGCACAGCGAATATGCGCTGCCGTTGATGCTGGAGGCGGCGTTGCTGGTATGTTTTGGTCTGCTAGGCAGCAATCTCGAGCATCACGAATGGCTGTTCGTGCCGGCGACGGTCATGGTGCTTTGCTTCATCATGGGGTTGCAGAATGCAATGATCACCAAGCTCTCGAAGGCCGAGATCCGGACCACGCATATCACGGGGATGGTCACCGACATCGGCATTGAACTGGGTAAGCTGCTCTACTGGAACCTGGCCAAAGCCGATGCCGCCAAGCCCATTGTGCTGGCCGACCGGAGAAAACTGCGTGTGCTCGTGACGCTGGTCGCACTGTTCTTCACCGGCGGTGTCGTTGGGGCTGTGGGGTTTCGGCATGTTGGGTTCAGCGTCACCTTCCCATTGGCCACCTTGCTGCTCGCCCTTGGTGCGGTACCCGTCATGGATGATGTGCGAATCCACATGTTGCGCTCGGATTTCCTCCCGCGGCTGGCCGCACGCGCGCGCGCATGGGCACGCGAGGTCAAGCGAGACGTCCACGCGGTGTGGTTGGCAGCGCGCGATCCTCGCACGCCTTGGTACGCGAAAGCGCTAGCCTTGCTGGTGGCCGCGTATGCCTTATCTCCCATTGACCTGATTCCGGATTTCATCCCGATCCTGGGCTATCTGGATGATGTGGTGCTGGTGCCCCTCGGTGTGTTGCTGGTGGTCCGGTTGATCCCAGCTGAGGTGATGGAACAGCATCGCGCCGCCGCAGCGCTCGCTGCGGAGCGCCCCGTCAGTCGCGTTGCGGTCGTCGTGATTGTTGCGCTCTGGCTTGGCGCGGCCGCGACGGTGGTGGCCTGGTTGGCTCGCCTGCGTGTTTGACTCGAACGCTCGAAGTAGGAGTGACGTACCCACGGTCGGCCAACTTGGTGCCAAATTGGGAACGGCGTGATGGCCTGGAGCCATCGATAACGTGCTTGGGGAGTGCTGTGAAGGGGTGCGCCTCCCGTGCCCGACTTTTGTGTGTCAGATGAACGATAACCAACAAACGAACCTGATTACGCTGATCGCCCTCGGCAAGGAGCGCGGATTCCTGACCCACGGTGAAATCAGCGATCATCTTCCTGACGGCAAGGACCAAGCCAGCATTACCGACAGAATTCTGGCGATGTTGGCAGAACTTGGCATTGAGGTCGTGGATAGAGCGCCTGCCGACACGATGCTGTTAATCGAGGACGCGCCGGTCTCAAGCTCCGATGAGGCCACATTGGAGGAAGCTACCGCAGCCATCACGCAGAGCGATAACCGATTCGGTCGTACCACCGATCCCGTGCAGATGTATCTGCGGGAAATTGGCGCCGTCCAGTTGCTAACGCGCGAGAACGAGGTAGAGATCGCAACCCGCCATGAAGAGGCAATCATGGAAATGGTTGACGCAATGGCGAGGTGTCCAACCGTCGTCTCCGAGCTCTTAGCCATGGCCGAGCAAGTCGAGCGCGACGAGTTGTCCGTAGATGAGCTCGTTGATCACGTCGTCGATGCCCAAACCGTGCCCGCTGACAATCCGGGCAAGGATACAGGGTTACATCTCGACGCCAGCGTAGGTGAGGAGGATACCGAGCTCGATGATCGCGCCCAGAGTCCGAACACCGCCTCGGAGGCGACGTCGACTGCCGCTTTGAAGCGTGATGTACTTGAGTGGCTCGCCATCGTACGAGCACGGTTTATCGAACCGACCGCATCCCACGGGCCTCATGAAGGTGGCACGCTCCGCGATATGCAGGCGCTGGCAGCGTTTCGATGTGTGCTCGCCAAGCTGCGCTTCAGCCCCATCGCGATTGAGCGGCTCAGCCGAGTCCTCAACGTGCATCTTGAGGACGTTCGTCAAACCGAACGGCGACTCGCTGGGATCTTGACCGATCAATGCGGCATGACACGCGATGAGTTCGCGCGGCGCTTGAAGGGTCGTGAAATCCAGTTCGACTGGCCGGAAGCGCTTGGGGCGAACTGTCCTACCCCCAACGGTTTGCCGCCGCGGCAGATTCTGGAAATCCAGGCGCTGCAGCAACAACTGCTTGCCATAGAATCTCGCGCCGCTATTCCCCTTGAGGATCTGAGGGAAGTCGGCCGGCTGGTGACAAGAGCGCAGGTCAAGGCTCGCCAAGCAAGAGCCGAGATGATCGAGGCTAACCTTCGCCTGGTCGTCTCAATCGCCAAGAAATACATCAATCGTGGCTTGCCACTGTTGGATCTCATTCAAGAGGGCAACATCGGGCTGATGCGGGCGGCGGATAAATTCGACTACCGCCGTGGTTATCGATTTTCGACCTACGCGACCTGGTGGATTCGCCAGGCGGTGACTCGCTCTATTGCTGACAAGGCACCCACCATCCGCATCCCGATGCACCTCGTGGAGGTCGTTGGAAAAATCAATCGGGCCTCGCGCGAGTGCTTCAGTGAAACCGGAGCAATGCCGACGCCGGATGTCTTGGCGGCCAAGATGGGGATGAGCGAGAAGAAGATCAAGTCCATTTTGAACGTTGTCAAGCAGCCGGTATCGCTTGATATGCCGGTTGGGGAGAGCGGGGATGCGTTGCTAGGAGACACGTTGGCGGACGAGATCACCGCCTCTCCTCTTGATGCGGCAGTTCAAGCGGGGCTCAAGCGGGACCTGGAAGCCGTCTTGTCGACGCTGGGTGCGCGGGAGGCGAAGATTTTGCGGATGCGCTTTGGGATCGGCACGGCGAACGAGTACACGCTGGATGAGATTGGCCTGCAATTCGGCGTGACCCGCGAACGTATTCGGCAACTGGAAAGCCAGGCCCTGCGAAAGCTACGGAAGCCCGAGAGCACCGAACGCCTGAATGCCTATCGCGGCGAGTCGTGAGCGCTTCGCACGCGATGCGTTAGCAGGCCGGCAGGTCGACCAGAGGTACGCGGACAGGTCAATGGGGTTAGACGCACAAATGATTAGTCAAAAAATTAGATTCTTTCGCTCACGGATTCCCTCATTCGAGTGCCCCCCTGGATGCCATGACTGCTGTGGACCGGTGACGACCTCAACGGAAGAGATGTCGAGGCTTCCCGTCAAGAGCGATGCCGAGCACTGGAATCATGGCGGTTGAAGAGGAGTACAACTTTGTATCAATTATATGAACTGCATAGAGCTGCGTGGGTGCCGTTCCTTCCCTGGCTGCAGGCAAGTGCCAGCTTCTTGGGAGCCTTCGAGAACGCGCCGTCAGCCATCCCTACCCGCCATCTCGCTGCCGGGTGTCAACTGCTGGTGCGGCTATGGAAGCGCTATCCCAAACCGCAATTCGGTCTGACGCAAACGTTGATCGATGGCAACCGCGTTTCGGCCTCCGAAACGGTGGTGTTGGACAAGGCGTTTTGCCGCCTGCTCCACTTTGAGCGCGCGACGCGTCATAGCCATCCGGTCATCCTGCTCGTCGCGCCGCTCTCCGGCCACCACGCCACGCTGCTACGCGACACGGTGCGGGCCACGCTGCCAGACTTCGACGTCAATCTCACTGACTGGCGCGATGGCCGCCAAGTCCCGCTCGCCGAGGGCGCCTTTCATCTCGACGACTATGTCGCCTACGTGCACGAGTTCATCGACTACCTGGGACCGGACCACCATATCGTCTCGGTACAGCAATTGTCCAACAGCTTGTTGGACAATTGCCTTGGGGACACAACCAGGTGCTGCTGCAGAAGCTCAAATCGGTCGAGCAGCGCCAGTGGTACGCACAGCAGGCGGTCGCGCACGGCTGGTCCCGCGCCGTACTGGTGGCGCAGATCGAAACTCGCCTAGTCGACCGGGCGGCACAGGCGCCAAACAACTTCGCCGCCCAGCTGCCGTCGCCGCAGTCGGATTTGGCGCGGGCCACACTCAAGGATCCCTACGTCTTCGACTTCCTGAGCCTGCGTGCCGATGCGACGGAGCGAGATTTGGAGACAGCGCTGGTCGACCACTCGAACTTGGGGCCGGTTTTGCCTATGTTGGCCGCCAGGTCCATCTCGAAGTGGGGGGCGAGGACTTCTATCTCGATTGTTCCGATCTGCGGGTTATTCCGATTTCGTTGGTGCTTGCTGCTTGATCTGCCGAGTGACCAGGGAAGGCGCGCTGGAGGCTGGTGT
>NZ_BAAILO010000089.1:0-10699 GCF_054589115.1 Cupriavidus sp. 8B
AACGCAGCAGTCGTCTGGTGCTGTTGGCCAAGATGGATGACGCTACTGCGGCCTCGGCGCTGGCCGGCTTTTCTGCCAAGCTCAATTCGATTGCCGGGCCGCTGCGCCAGAGCCTGACGTACGACCAGGGAAAGGAGATGACGCGCCACAGTGAGCTCAGCGCCAACACTGGCGTCAAGGTCTACTTCTGCGATCCGCACAGCCCCTGGCAGCGTGGCACTTGTGAGAACACCAACGGGCTGCTGCGCCAGTACCTGCCAAAGGGCACCGACTTGTCCGTGCACACACAAGAAGAACTCGACGCAATTGCCGACAGCTTGAACAAGCGACCTCGTGCTACGCACGCGTTCCACTCCCCACTGGAGGTGTTCGCTCGTATGCTCAAACAAGTTTCTCACCCCCCAACTTCAATTCACTGACGCGGGTGTTGCACTTGGGACTTGAAACCGCCCGTCCTTTAGGCCATCGGCGGTCGGGGCTAGCAGCCGGCATCCGTCGTACTTTTATAAGTACCTCGATCAGCGTTGCGATAGGCTGCGTGCTGACCGTCAGAGCTGGAGCCGTAGGGTCGTGGGCGAACTACCGTTCCCGACCCACTCCGGCCAGTCAGTCCCCTCCGAAGCAGCCGTTCAACGTTCGACATGAGTCGCGTGCGTCGGCTTGTTCGCGACTCGCCGCTCGATGAAGAAGAAAACAGATTGCCAGCTCCGCCTTTCGGAATAGTACGGAGGTGCATGTCAGGCGGCACGAGAGCCAGAAGTGCCGCATTGTGACGAGCCCGGAGGATCTGCAAAGGACGAACCCGGCAAGACGTGGGCGTGAGGAGTGGACGGTGAGGCCAATTGCGTAGGTCCCAATCCGCCCGCTGAACTCACGCGCTGCCAGTCGCAAGGCAAAGTTACTTCAGGTGAATGAGGACTGATCCCTCCGATATCTCCGGCGCGCCCACGCCCGTGCTTCCGGCGTTTTTCGCGATCCAGTCCTTCGCCTTCTGCACGCTTTCGTCAGTGCCTGCCTTGTCCTGGCAAACAGTCACCGAGAATCCGCCATCGCCGCTGCGTGCGAGGGTGTAGCCGACAAAGCCTTTGACCGAACGCATCAGTTCTTCGACCTCAGCTGTGCGCGTCTCCAGCAGATCGAACAACTCCTTTGCACCCTTTCCGGAAAATCTCCTTATAACAGTTTGCATGATTGCATCCTCCTGTTTGACCAGCGAGACCAGCATGCCGCACGAACAATGTGTGCAGCGTGCAGGGCGTGGAAGTAATTGGGAGGGTCGCGCACCTGACTTCCGCGACCCATACCAAGTGTAGTAACTGTACTGTCGTAGTAAACCTGAGAAGCGGTGCAAAATCCTGGCGCCTTCAGCCAACGTCCGCAATCCACCGAAAGTTGCCTTGAGTCGATCGCAACACCCCCGTTTTCCAAACGCAACGCCCGCCGCATGGCGACAACGTTGGTTGGAAGAAAAGCAACGAATCGGGGTACGCATTTAAACTTGACCTAGTGCCAGCCTGGTTCGTGCCAGCGTCGGCGCCGGCGCGCGCGGGGACATGGGACGCGCACCACCAAGCGATCGCCGGCCTGGAGCGGGTGGCCCATGCCGGGACCCCGTGCCGAACAGGCCAAGCGATGGCTGGCTGGTCAGGCGTGGACAGGCGGCCCAACTCAAACGCTCGAATAAGCACACCGAAGATTTAGAGCATCGCGGCGGTCCGTTCCGGGTAAACCCTTTTCTTCCGCAGGGAAAGGTGCAGACTCGGATTTTGCTGCACTGCAACCGGCTTGCGGAAGTGGCGAAGGCTCTACGCGCCTGATGATGCTCCCTCCAATTTGGCCGCGAGACTGAAGTCCAACCTCAGGTAGATCAATACATTTGAGCAGCATGCGCCTGCATCGGCCGGCTGCGCAGCAATCCCACCATTCATCAGTCGGGAGCGCTGCCAAAGATCTCGGAGCTCAGGTCCTGTTCGAACTCTGCGGGCCAAAACTCACGAGGGCCTGCCGCATATTGCATCAGCGCTCCTGTCTCGGGCCGAAGTACGCTGACCAAGCGGACCTGGCTTTCGGTGGTGTCGCAGACGCTGAAGTGCGCCGCGATGAATCCGTGCCGCCGGCAGGCGTTGGCAAAGGCTTCGCGCTCCGCAGCAGGAAATGCCTCCAGGTTTGTCATAAAAAGGCCTCCATACATTTCCATCCCGCCTAACCAGCCATTTTCCGGACGGCGGGGCTCAGTTGTTGCTTCCTCCCTATGTCAGAGTATTCCGCCCAGGGGTCCACATAGCCTACGGCTTCAACGCGCTGCACCGCGGTCCGGATCGTCCAATGATCGCCTCCTGTCAGCTCTTCCAACTCCTCCCAGGTTACAGGCATCGAGACCCCAAAACCGGGCCTGGCGCGGGCCGAGAACGCGGATGCTGTCGTCGCGCCATGCCCGTTGCGCAGGTAGTCGATGAAGATCTTTCCTACCCGATTGCGTGGTCCGCTTTTAGCGACGAAGCGCTGGGGGATGGTGCGCGCAATATGGACGACGACGTCCTGCGAGAATGTCTTGACGGTGTCCCATGGCAGGCGAGGTGCGATCGGCACGATGACGTGTAGACCCTTTCCTCCGCTGGTCTTGAGAAAGCTCACTAGGCCAAGCTCATCCAGCATAGCCTTTGTCAACATGGCTGCCTCGAGCATATGCTGCCAGGGCGCGCCCTCGCCGGGGTCCAGGTCAAAGATGATGCGATCCGGCTTCTCGATGCTGCGTTTGGTCGCGTTCCAGGTATGGAACTCGATCACGTTCAGCTGAGCAGCTGAGACGATGGCCGACACACTCCCGATCTCAAGCAATGCCGGATGATCTGCCCATAGGGACGGGGCCAACACGGTCATGCCTGGGATCTTGCTTGCCTCTATATGCTTTTGGAAGAAAAGCTCGCCACCGATGCCGGTGGGGCCGCGCACAAGAGAGACGGGTCGGCCGCGCAGGTGCGGGAGCAGATGCGGCGCGATGGCCTCGTAGAAGCCGACCAGGTCGCCTTTCGTCAGCCCGGTCGTTGGGTCAATCACGCGTTTTGCGTTGGTGACCTTCACAGAGCGAGCCGGGCGTGGCCGCGGGGGCTCCACCTCCACTGCCCGCTCCCGCGTCACGCTGCCCGGTTCCTTGTCCGCGCGTAGCGCATGGAAGACCGCATGCCGTACTCGCCCCTCTTTGGTCCACTCGGCGAACGAGATCTCGGCGACCAGCTTCGGTTTGACCCATTGGCCGGTTAGACGTGGTGGCGGCTTCTCGAAGGGACAAGCTGGCACTTCCAGTTCGATCAGCATTGCGAGCAGCTTCGCAAGCATGCGCGAATCGAGCCCGCTGCCAACACTACCTGCGTAGTACAGCTTGCCGGCTTCATCGTGCACACCAAGCAGGAGCGCGCCGAGGCCATGCCGGGTTCCCTTCGGGGCCGTGAACCCGCAAATGATAAATTCTTGCCGCTTCGTGCATTTGAGCTTAATCCAGCTCGGTGCCCGGACCGACACGTACGGCGCGTCGACGCGCTTGCCAATCAGGCCCTCCAGGCCCATCTGGCATGCAGCGGCTAGAAGGTCGTCTGGCGCGCCCTCAAAGGCCTCGCTGTACCTGACTCGCGTCGCAACGGGCACTGCCAGCACCTCCTTCAGCAGCGCCCTGCGCTCTGCCAAGGGGACCTGCCGTAGGTCGTGGCCCTGGAAGAAAGGAAGGTCAAAGACGAAGTACTGTATATCCTCCACCCGCGATCTCTCAAAGGCATTCTGGAGCGCCTGGAAGTCCGTGGTGCCCTTTTCGCCAAGGATGACGATCTCCCCATCCAGCCACGCGGAGCCAAGCCCAAGTGCGCCTACCTCCGCCGCCAGGGCTTTGAGGCGCGAGGTCCAGTCATGTCCGTTCCTGGTGAAGAGGCGGACGTCGTTGCCATCGACGCGGGATGACAGCCGATATCCATCGAACTTGATCTCATAGGCCCATTGTGATGCGTTGCGCGGCACCGTTGACGCGAGCGTCGCCAGTTGCGGGGCCAACGCAAGCGGAAGGGGGGCAGGGCGTGCTGCAGCGGGTAATACCTGTCGGCCCTGGCCCGCGAGCGACCGACGCGGCTTTGGCACGGCTGTCTTCGCTTTACCACCGGCCCCCGATCTGCTGTTGACCTTGGCCAGTACGCTGTCCGGCAGGGCTTCGGTGATGTCGTACTCCGCAGCGGTGCGCGCAAACGCATCCCGCTCCTTGATCAAGAGCCACGGTTCCTGACGCTCGTCGCTGCGCCCGTGCATCCTGACCAAGGTCCAACGGCCACGTAGCTTCTCACCTTGCAGCGCGAACTTCAGCTTGCCGCTCTGGATACCGGCCACCGGATCGCCGACCGGTATCCACGTCCCTCGATCCCAAACGATGACGATGCCGGCCCCGTACTGCTTGGGCGGGATCACGCCTTCGAAGCTCGCATAATCCAGCGGGTGATCCTCGACATGTACGGCCATCCGCTTCTCGGCAGGATCCAAGCTGGGTCCCTTGGGGACCGCCCAACTCTTGAGGGTACCCTCCAGTTCGAGACGAAAGTCATAGTGGAGCCGGCGAGCCGCATGCTTCTGCACGACAAAGTTTAACGCGCCGCCGGCGGCGGGCGCGAGCGACCGCGCGGCCTCGTCGCTCGGCTCCGTCGTGGCCGCGAAGTCACGCTTCAGGCGATACCGCTCCAGGCTGCGCGCGTTGGTAGATGCCGACTTGGCCACGGATTGAAGCTAGCCTTTCACGTCGCGGGGATCGTGTCCGTAGCTGTTGCACATCCGGATTTTCCCATCTCGCCCATGCACGAGCAGTTCGACCTTGTCTTGCTTCGCCTCGGCAGTGCCGGCGGCGATCGCCTGCTCTTGGTCGTCATGCTGGGAAGACGGTCGATTGGCGCCCTCGCGAATCACGTGCCATTTATCGGCGTGTGGAACGACGTGCACATTCTTGTTTGCCATGAGGTATGTCTCCTTTGAATGGCTGTGATCGAAGTATTTTCCCCGGGGCCGGGGGAGACAATAGGCCGATGTCCGACATTTGCTTGCAAGGGTGCTGTGCACGCAAACCAAAAACTACACACGCACGAGCGTCGAGCCTTGCACATGCCTTTCTGGAAAGTGCTTGCCTATCCCCAAGAGGAACCCGCACCGTCGCCATTCCTGCGGGTACGATCTAAGCTTGATTGGTGTACTTCCGCCCACCACGGTGATCGCTATGGCCGCCCGTTCCATTGCCTCTCTTTCCCTCAGCTTTGGCCTCGTGTCGATCCCTGTGAAGATCTTCAGCGCCACGGAAAGCAAGTCTGGGGTCGGCTTCAATCTCCTGCACAAGGGTTGCGGCTCCAGGCTCAAGCAACAATACGTCTGCATCCGCGAGGATGTGGTGGTCGAGCGGTCCGAGATGGTCAAGGGCTACGAGTTCGAGCCGGATCACTACGCGGTGTTTGAGCCAGATGAATTGAAGGCGCTGGAGGACGAGGCGAAGCACACGGTCGACATCGTGTCGTTCATGCCATCCGGGGCCATCGATCCGATCTACTTCGACAAGGCCTACTACCTGGGCCCAGACAAGCGTGGCGGCAAGCCATATAACTTGCTGGCCGAGGCTATGCGAAAGACAGGGACCTGCGCGCTCGCGCAGTGGACTTGGAAGGGCAAACAATACATGGTGCAGGTGCGTGCGACCGACGAAGGCTTGGTGCTACAGCAACTCCTCTACGCTGACGAGGTTCGGTCGATGGTGGACCTGCACGTCGAGAAGGCCCCGATCCAGCCAGCCGAACTGGCGTTGGCCCAGCAGCTGATCGAGCAGAACTCGGTAGAAGGATACGACCCCTCGGCCTACAAGGATGAGGAGAAAGACCGCATTCTGGCGGCCATCGACAAAAAGATCGCCGGCAAGAAGATTGCTGTGAGCGAGGAGCGAAGCGAGCCGCGTCAGGGCGCAGAAGTGATCGACCTGATGGAGGCGCTGCGCGCGAGCATGAACCAGCGCAAACAGGGCGGAACAAAGGCGGCGACCTCCCCGGTTAAGGCGGAGGGTAAGCCCAGTAAGCCGGCGAAGCGTGCCACTGCAGCGCCAGCTCCCGCCAAGCGCGCTTCAGCGGGGAAAAAGTGACGGCACAATGCCGACGTACACCCTGAAGGACGCAGAGGCGATGCTGGGCATCCCTCGCTCGGTGGCCACGAGGCTGGTCGCCGAGGGGATCATCACACCAGCGCGCGGGCCGCGCCGGGCGCTCCTCTTCACGTTTCAGGACATGGTGCTGCTCCGGACAGCAAATTCCTTGCATGACGCGAAGATCCCAACGCGGCTAATTGTCCGCGCCCTGGCTAGGGTGAAGGCCTCTCGCGGCGCCGGCCAGCCGCTGACCGGCGTGCGGATCCGCGCCATGGGCAACGAGGTAGCGACAAGGGATGAGGGCAGGGGATGGCAGGCCGTGTCTGGCCAGATGCTGATGGACTTTGAGCTAGGTGAAACGGGCGCCGCGGGCGTGGGATCGCTACGCGATTCCCGGGCGCCGGCGGCTGAGGCTGCGGCTGTGGCTGTGGCAAAGGATTGGTTTCTCGTCGGTGCCGAACTGGAAAGCGAACGGCCGACGGAGGCGGAAGAGGCGTACCGCCGCGCGGTTGACGCTGAGCCGATGTTCTTGGACCCCTACCTTAATTTGGGCTGCATGCTGTGCGGCGCTGGCCGATGTGACGACGCCGTTCAGCTATACCGTTTCGGGATCACGCATTTGCCGAACGAACCGCTGCTCCATTTCAACCTGGCTGTGGCGCTGGAAGATCAGGCGCGCCCGCACGAGGCCCTGACGAGCTACGAGCGTTGTATCCAGCTAGCGCCAGATTTTGCGGATGCACATTACAACGCTGCAAGCATCTATGAGACGCTGGGGAATGCGATGCGAGCGATCCGGCATTTCAACACGTATCGCAGGCTTCAACGCTAGGAGCGAAAGCAGATCTCGGTTCTCCAGTTCAGGTCCCTGCGCTCGCATACGATCAGGGAGGCTTTCAAGAGACACGGTCTATCCGAACTTCAGGTTTCAGGAGGCGCGAGAGCTTCTCCAGGTCGCTGGGTTTACAGAAATGCTCTGAGAGGCCCGCTGCGATTGTTGCTCCTCATTGCACCGTTGACGTTCTGCCGGTCTTGCGGGACGAGCCGCCAAGTGGCGGCAGGATAAAGCTCCGCGAGGATCCGAGCCGTCGCGAGGCCGTTCATTAGCGGCATCTCCACGTCGAGAACAATTAAGTCGGACCAGAAGCGAGGAATTGCAGTATCGCCTCCATCCTGTCGGCGCAGAAATACGAGCAAGACAGGCGCCGCGTCGCGACACTCATCACCGCAGAATCCTCCGGCCACGCCCCGCGAGATGCACCCGAAGGGTCGGGTAGACACCCGTGATGGCCAATGTCACCGGGTACGCCAACCATTCATCGCTGCCGGTTTGCAAGTGCCCTGCGCCAGGCACATATTTTGCGGGTTGGACCATGGCTCAAACGGTTCAGTAACCGTCACCACACAGGAGCTCGACGATGACAAACGAGAATGGCAGGCCCGATTCGAAGCCACGGGCCAAGCCCTGCACCCGCGGCCATATCGAGCAGCCGGGAGAAGGCCGCAAAACCACGCAGCCGGGCGAGCACGACCCGCAAAGCGAGCAGCCCGCGGATCTGGCGAGCACCTCCCGCGAGCAGGTGCTGGAGCGCTAGCGGCGGCTCTTGCAGCGGATGGGGTGTGTAAATATTCTTCGCCAGGTAAAAGAATCCATGAAGACTTTTCACTGCGGCCGTTGCTCCAACCTGGTTTTTTTTGAGAACGTCACCTGTGAGCGCTGCCAGGCGCTGCTTGGCTACGTCTACGACATCTCGCAGATCTGCGTGTTCGAACCCGCGGAAGGCAACCTGTGGCGCAGCTTAAATGCCGGCGCGCAAGACAAGCTTTATAAGCAATGCCAGAACTACGCTGTGGCAGGTGTGTGCAACGGCATGATCCCGGCCACTTCGGAAGACGTGCTTTGCGAGTCATGCAAGCTAACGCGCACCACGCCATGCCTGGATACGCCGAACAACCGGCTCTACTGGGCCCGGCTTGAGGTAGCCAAGCGCCGCGTCCTCTATACCTTAACCGCCCTGGGCCTGCCGCACGTGTCCCGCGAGGCCGCTCCGGAATTCGGGCTGCAATTCGACTTCCTGGAAGACGTTGGCGAGGAGCGCGTGATGACCGGGCACGACAACGGCCTCATCACCATGAACATTGCCGAGGCCGACGACGCCCATCGGGAAAAGACGCGTTCGCTGATGGGCGAGCCGTACCGCACCTTGCTGGGCCATTTCCGGCATGAGATCGGCCACTACTATTTCGATCGCCTGATCGCCGGCACCCGCTGGCAGGCACCGTTTCGAGAGCGCTTTGGCGATGAGCGTGCGGACTATGGCGAAGCGTTGAAGGCGCACTACGACAAGGGCGCGCAGGAGGGCTGGGAGCAAAACTACGTCAGCGCCTACGCGGCCACCCACCCGTGGGAGGACTGGGCCGAAACCTGGGCACACTATCTCCACATCGTCGATACCGTGGACACAGCCGCGGCATGCGGCCTTGCGCTCAAGCCAGGCACGGCAGGAGAGCCCACCCTCACGGACCAGACGCCCGTCGGGGATGCCAGCTTCCAAAGCCTGATGGACCGGTGGTTTCCGCTCACCTACGTGCTCAACAGCCTGAACCGGAGCCTGGGCGTGCCGGATGTCTCCCTGTTCGCGCTGAGTCCTGTCGTGGTCGATAAGCTGCGTTTCGTGCACGAGGTGGTGTCGGCCGGGCCGCAGGCCGAATTGCCCAATCCGTAAGGCGCTTATTCCGGCTCGATAATCGCCACCGTTTCCACGCCATTGATCTTGTCGAAGGTTGCGTGGACCTTGCTCCCTTCCTTCAGAGATGGGGCCCAATATCAACCCGATAGCAATTGGCTTGGACACCGTCGAGCAGGTGTGCTGGGGCTTTGATAATCATATAGCCGGCCTCCCCTCTGGCTAACCTGGATGGCCAGATGAATCGAAATCAGGAAATTCGTCGTCAAGTATCTCGAACACCTCTTCCGCCTTTCCTCCTAGATTGGATTCAAGATTTCGCAACAAGTGTTCATCGGAGCGCAGCCATCTATATGCCCGCTGCACATCCTCAAGGGTGGGCTCGATCTCCAGAATCCGTGCAATCACTTCGCCTTCAAATGGACCGATAATCTCGCGGATTTCACTAGCGCTTGCGTATCGCGAATCGGTCTTGGTGTTGCGCATGGCAATGTCTCCGATCGTGTGCACTCGGTACCATCGTCGAACTCACAGAATGCGTCTATGGGCCTTGTCGCGCAGGCATGGAATGTCTTCGGTACTGATCACCACTCCTGGTTTCGACCTCAATGATTTCAGCTTAGCAGCTGCGCTTGCCAGGCTCCAACCCTCCGACGAGGCCGCGAGGTTACCCAGTGAGACGATTCCGGATAGCCAGAAAGACCAGGCCAGCCGAGTGGCTGGCCGAGAATTTAGCTTCAGCTGCACTCTGCGCGAAGGATGAAGGAAGGTGTCAAGATCGACGTGACGGACGCTGGGTGCCGGAGGCCTGGATTCGCGACAGCCTTTTCGTTGACCCGGCCCACTCCGGCCGGAAACCCCGTTCTGCCTGAAACCCAGACGCACTATGGCAAGGGCGACACCTCGGCACTTGCGCGTGGTAGAGCTGTTTGCCACCATCGAGCCTCGTTGCTGTAATCCGGCTGGCTTGCGGGATGCCTTGCTGCGATGGCACGGCATGACGCATGCGCTGGATTGTCGGACCCGGGCGCCCAACCCTGGGCGCCCAAGCCGAGGCCGCCATCGAGAAATTGAGCGATTGGATCACCGTGCCAGCGTTACGACTACTGGAGCAACTGTGTCCTAACCGCGAATAGGTGCAAGCGTCGCGATTGGCTGACGCACACTACTCGCGATTTCTTAGCGACTTATCTTGGGTCGATTGGCGCCACATCAGGCCTCAGGCGTTACGTCTTGGCGGCGCGCGACCCATGCTCGACGGTCTGCTTGGCCGCCTTCGGCGTCGTCCTGCTCGCCGCATTGAAATTACTTTCGGCGACTTCGATCGCCTGTTTCACGGTCTGGTACATTGTTTCTGACAGTTTGTTGTTGGCGGTGATCACCGACGTCAGCGCGGTAACGGCGGGCTCCGAACCCGCCGGCGCGCTGTTCGCAAGATTCTCGACGAGTACCTCGCATTGCACCCCGATGGCCTTGGCGAATGCGGATTGCGTGGCGGACCCAATGTCGTACAGTTG
Organism: Cupriavidus sp. 8B; assembly: GCF_054589115.1. NCBI lineage: Bacteria > Pseudomonadati > Pseudomonadota > Betaproteobacteria > Burkholderiales > Burkholderiaceae > Cupriavidus > Cupriavidus sp. 8B. Next base: position 10,347 of record NZ_BAAILO010000089.1, read on the forward strand.
ACGGCAGTACGACAGCACGTTCTCGCCGATCGGCTGCATCAGACTGGCTTGCAGCGCGAGTAGCTCTTGCTGGTCTTTCACAGCTAACGACTTCTGTGCGAGCTCCCGTGTTTCCGCCAGCGTCGACTTCATTACCTCCAGATTCAGCGCAACTAGTCTCTCGAAGCCTGCGAAGGCCTGGTTCGCCAATCCAAACAGGATGGCGAGGTTGGCTTGTTCAAATGCCGCGATTTGCTCGGGAGGTAGCGGATTCATCATGAGCAGTTCAAGGCCCTTCCGGCCCCGGCGTGGGCGGAGAAACATCGATGCGCTATAAGGAGAACAGCAGCGCCGATCTGACCGAAAGAGCAATG
>NZ_BAAILO010000090.1:0-21116 GCF_054589115.1 Cupriavidus sp. 8B
GCAACGTAGCGGGTTGGTTACCGCTTTGCCTGGTCAACCCGAGCTTGTTCAGTTGCCTTTGCAAGCTCCGGCCTTTTTAGGCCGGGGTAGTTGACGCGTCAGAACTTGTGCCGGACGCCGGCCATGACGCCCGGCCGTGTGCTGTTGCCAAGCTGTGTTCAGTAAGCGATCCTGGCTACGGCGCGCAACTCCTCGGCGGTGGCCGTGCCAAAGCCGAAGAATTCGAGATAAGCGGGAATCATCTCGAACAACATGTCCGTGCCTACCTGGACCTGGCAGCCGCGCTCCAGCGCCGCGCGCAGCAGCGGCGTGTACTCCGTCTTCATCACGACCTCGCCCACCCACGCTTGCGGGTCGATGCGGCTGACATCGAAGGGCAGGGGGTCGGCCTCGTTCATGCCCAGCGGCGTGGCGTTGACCACCAGTTCATAGCCGGCGGGATCGTTCGAGCCCGTGCTTACCTGCAATTGCGGGTAGTGCGCCTGCAGCCGCGTGGCCAGTGCCTGCGCCGAGGCGTCGCGCGCATCGAACAGGCCTAGCCGCGCCACGCCGGCGCCGGCCAGCGACGCGGCGATGGCCGAGCCGACGCCTCCGCAGCCGGACACCAGCACGCTGGCGCCCTCCAGTTGGCAGCCTTTGCGCTGGATGCCGCGCACGAAGCCCGCGCCATCGAACTGATCGCCGAGCAAGGTGCCGTCATCGCGCAGCAGTACCGCGTTGCAGGCGCCGGCGATGCGGGCCGTCGGGGTGAGCGCGTCCACCAGCTCCATGGTGGAGACCTTGTGCGGCATGGTGATGAGTGCGCCGCGCAGGTTGGTCAGCCGGAACAGCGCGCGGAAGCCATCGGCGAAGTGCTCGGCTTTCAGGCCCATGGGCACCACCACGGCATTGATGCCGCGCTGCGCGAACCAGGGGTTGTAGATCATCGGGGCCTTGAAGGACTCGGTGGGGTAGCCGATGTGGGCGATGAGGGTGGTCTTGCCGTCGATCATGATGGGGTCTGGGGTCCGTGTTGCCGTCTATCCCGCCAGGCGGAAGCGATATGGGTAGCGCAAGCTTAGGGGGTGAAGTGAAGCGAACCAAGAGATTCAAGTTGCACTACGCGCGATAGGCGCACGTATATGCGCGCTTATGGCGCGAAACTCGGGTTTGCCCCGGTGGATGGGGCCCCTTAGCCGGGGCGTTATCGAATGCAGGGGTTTACCCTTGATTCGTGCGTTCATCGTGCGCTCGCGCACGAATAGCGCGGCTGGCCGGGGTGCTGCCATTGTTGGCGGCCGGGGCGCCGGCTACGCTTCGGCTGCCGCCGTGCCCACCCCGGCACGGCGGCGCGAGGGATACGGCGCCCGGGCTAGAGCGAAGCCAAGGCCCTTGCTATGATGGCTAACACCCGCAGCCACCACGGACCACATTAAAAGGAGCAGACATGAGCCGACCGGCAGACGTTTTTTCGCCGCGCGCCGACGATTTCCAGCCTTGGGAGAACCCGCTGGGCATCATGGGTTATGAGTTCGTCGAATTTGCGTCCCCCGATCCCGTGGCGCTTGGGCGCACCTTCGAGCGTTTTGGCTTTCATGCCATTGCCCAGCACCGGCACAAGAACGTGAAGCTGTTCCGCCAGGGCGAGATGAATTTCATCGTCGACGCGGAGCCTGATTCCTTCGCCACCCGCTATGCCTCCGAATATGGTCTCTCGATCTGCGCGGTCGGCATTCGCGTGAGCGATGCCGCAACGGCGTTCGCGCGCGCGGTCGATGCCGGTGCGTGGCCGTTCGAGGCCGGCACGGTCGGCCCCATGGAGCTGAACATCCCGGCCATCCAGGGCATCGGCCGCTCCATCATCTACTTTATCGACCGCTGGCGCGGCAAGGAGGGGCGGCCCGGCGACGTGGGCGACATCTCCATCTACGACGTCGATTTCCGCGCGCTGGCGCCTGCCGCCACTGACACTGCCGCGCCCACCGCCGGCGCCGGCCTGGCCCGCGTGGACCATGTGACGCAGGCGGTCGATCCCGGGCATCTGGAAGAGTGGCTGGATTTTTATCGCAAGGTGCTGGGCTTTCGCGAGATCCATGAGGTCAATGCCGGCTGGCATGTCGCGAGCGATTCCCGCGTGCTGCTCTCGCCCTGCGGCCTGATCCGCATCCCGATCTACGAGAAAGGCACGCAGCGCCACGACCAGATGGAGCACTACCTGTCAGGGCATCACGGCGAGGGCATCCAGCACATTGCGCTGGCGACCGACGACCTGGTGGCCAGCGCCGCCGCGCTGGCGCGCAACGGGGTGCGCTTCGTCGAGCCGCCCGTGGCCTACTATGATACCGTGGACGCGCGCGTGCCGGGACATGGGCTGGATCTCGCGGCCTTGCGGCGCTATGGCATCCTGGTGGACGGTGCGCTGCGCGACGACGGCACGCGCGAGACCTTCCTGCAAGCCTTTGCCCGCCGCGAGGCCGGTGAGTTCTTCTTCGAAATCGTCCAGCGCGACAATTACCATGGCTTCGGCGAGGGCAATCTGCCCGCGCTGGCGGCGGCCATGGCCTCTGGCGCTACGCCGATAGCGCCGGCTTGATGGCCTGGCTGGTCTCGTTTGCCCTGTTTGCCCTGAAGGCAGCCGGCCCGCCTTGACGGCGCGGACCGGCTCGCGGATAGTGCGGTGCGCGCTTTTCGCCGCGTGGCGATGTCGCCTTGCTTCATTCCCGCCTTCCCATTCCTGGCCGTGCAGCCGCGGCCTTTGCGTCCGCCGTCAACATGACTCTCCGCTCCCTTCGCGCCGTCCCTCCGGATTCCCGACGTATTGCCCGGCTGATGCTGGCGCCGGCCCTGGCGCTTTGTCTCGGTTTGCCCGCCTGCTCGCGGCATGACGCCCCGCCCGCGGCGGCTGGCGCTTCGTCCGCGCAGGCCTCCGCCGCGGTTGCGCAGGCCGACAGCCTCAAGCGCGAGGCCTTGATCCTGCTGGCTTTTCCCGCCTGGCGCGACGACGACAAAGGCCGCGTGGTGCATGCCGCCTTGCCCGACCTGGACTACAAGGGCAAGGGCGAGGCGCCGCTGGTGGAGGACACCATCGATGTCAAGCCGATCCAGGTGATCCGGCTGGATGACACCCATGCCGTGATGCTGACCGAGGGCGTGGTGGTGGATGAAGGTGGCACGCGCAACGACAGCCACGCGGCGGGCGCCTGGCTGGGCGCGTACTTTTTCACGCGCAATGCCAGCGCCAATGGCGAAGGCGCCGGCGGCTGGCAGCTAAGCCGGCGCGTCGACGGGGTTGACTATACCGGCGTGGAAGGCGCGCTCGGCCAGTCGTCGGTCGCAAGGATATCGGCCACGGACTTTGCGCTCACCCTGACCTGGGGCAGCTGCTGGCAAGGCTATTGCGGCAGCTGGGCGTCGGTCTATCGCCTGGAACCGGGGCAGATCTCCACCCTGCTGGGCGGCGTGGCCATGAGCGCGGAGAATTCCGGCGCGCTCGAGCCATGCAACGAGGCGCTGTCAGGCAAGTCTGATGTGCTCGCGGAACGCGGCACGGATAGCCAGGACGCCGGCGAGCAGGTCTGCTATGCGGTAGAAGGCAAACCGGCATTTGCCCTTGGCGCGGACACCCCGGGCGACCTGACCGTGACCTTCCAGGGCCAGGAGGTCAAATTACCGGGAGGCGCGGGCAAGCCGCGGCGCAAATCGCTCGACGCGGTGGTGCGCTATCGCTTCCAGGACGGCAAGTACCTGGTGAGCCAGGGCGCGAACCCGGTACCTTCGTTCTAGTCACACTTCCTCCACTCCCTGCACTTCCAGGGCCGCTGCTGCATCGGGTTGGCTCCGGAGTGCCTGTCCAACGCACGAGAGAAAGAGAGAGACGCGCACCCATGACCGACATCCACCACGCCGCTGCCCAGGGCTTCTCCAGCCAGGCCGATACCTACGCCCGCGGGCGCCCCGACTATCCGAGCGCGCTTGGCGCCTGGCTGACGACGGAGCTCGGCCTGCGGCCCGGCAAGACCGTGCTGGACCTGGGCGCCGGCACCGGCAAGTTCAGCCACCTGTTGCTGGCCACCGGCGCCAGCGTGATCGCGGTCGAGCCCGTGGCGGCGATGCGGGCCCAGCTAAGCGCCGCCTTGCCTGCCGTGCAAGCACTGGAGGGCACGGCCGAGGCCATCCCGCTGCCCGACGCCAGCGTCGATGCGGTGGCCTGCGCGCAGGCGTTCCACTGGTTTGCCAACGCCGCGGCCATGGCCGAGATCGGCCGTGTGCTGCGCCCGGGCGGCAAGCTCGGCCTGGTGTGGAACGTGCGCGACGAATCGGTCGACTGGGTGGCGCAGCTGACCGCCATCATGACCCCGTTCGAGGGCGACGCGCCGCGCTTCTACAAGGGCGACTGGAAGCAGGTCTTTCCGGCCAGCGGGTTCGGCGAGCTGGGCCTGGCCAGCCTGCCTTACGAGCACGTAGGCCCCGCGCAGCAGGTGATCGTGGACCGGGTGATGTCGGTAAGCTTCATTGCCTCGCTGCCGGCCGCGGAGCAGGATGCGGTGCGCGCCCGGCTGCTTGCGGTGATCGACGCAATCCCGGCGCTGGCCGGCAAGGCCAGCGTGGCGTTTCCCTACCGGACCGAGGCGTATAGCTGCCAGCGGCTGGCGTAACAGGAATGCAGCGGCGGCACGCTACGGCGCTGCCGCGGCCGGCCCCGGCGCGTTCGCGCTGTAGTCGGCCGGGGCGTCCGAGGGGCGGGGCGTGTCGCCCGCGTGCTCGATCCAGCCGCCACCGAGGAACTGGTAGAGATCGACCAGGTTGATCAGCCGTTGCAGCCGGGCGCTGATCAGCAGCAACTGCGCGCTGTAGAGGTCGTTCTGCGCGGTCAGCACGCTCAGGTAGCTGTCCACCCCGTTGCGAAAGCGCAGGTCCGACAGCACCAGCCGCCGCTCTTGCGAGCTGGTGAAGCGTTCGAGCGCCTTGATCTGGTTGTCATAGGTCCCGCGCGCCGCCAGGCCATCCGACACTTCGCGAAAGGCCGTCTGGATGGCTTTCTCGTAGGTCGCGATTTCGATGCGCTTCTGTACCTGAGCCAGGTCCAGCGCGGCGACACTGGCGCCGCCCTGGAAGATCGGCAGCGTGATCTGCGGCGCGAACGACCAGGCGCCGGAGCCCGGCTTGAACAAGCCGCCCAGCGTTGGCGACAGCGTGCCCGCGCTGCCGGTCAGCGTCACGCGCGGGAAAAACGCTGCGCGCGCCGCGCCGATATTGGCGTTGGCCGCCCGCAGCGCTTGCTCCGCGGCAAGGATGTCCGGGCGCCGTGTCAGCAGGTCGGACGGCAGGCCCGCCGGGATATCGACCAGCAGGGACTGGGTGTTGAGCGGCAGGCCTGGCGGCAGGTCGTCCGGCAGCGGCTCGCCTACCAGCAGCACCAGCGCGTTCTCCGCTTGCGCGCGCAAGCGGCTTTCCGTTTCCAGGTTGGCGCGCGCCTGCTCGACCACGCCTTCGGCCTGGCGCAGGGCCAGCTCCGAGCCCGTGCCGACTTCAAACTGCAGGCTGGTGATGCGGAACGACTCCTCGGCCGTGACCAGCGTGCCGCGCGTGACGGCCAGCGCGTCGTCGTAGCTGAGCATGGTGAGGTACTGGTTCGCCACCGACGACAGCAAGGCCAGCTCTGCCGCCTTGCGACTCTCCGACAGCGACAGGAACTGCGCGAGCGCCTGGTCCTTCAGGCTGCGGATGCGGCCGAAGAAGTCGATTTCCCACGACGCGCTGAGGCCGACCGAATATTCGTTGGAGATGGTCCTGCCGGCGAATGACAGGTTCTCCGGCGTGCGCGAGCGGCTCTGCGAGGCCACCGCGTTGACCGAGGGCAACAGGCCCGCGCGGGTGATCTGGTACTGCGCGCGCGCCGCCTCCATGTTCAGTACCGACACGCGCAGGTCGCGGTTGTTCTTGAGCGCGAGCGCCAGCAGGCGCTGCAGGCGCGCATCGGCAAAGAAGTCCCGCCAGCCGATCTCCGGTGCCGGCGCGCTGGCCGCGGCGCTGGCGGCCTCCGGCTGCGTGTCGTAGACGCCGCCGGCCGGGAAGGTAGGGGCAACGGGGGCGGCGGGGCGCTCGTAGCGCGGCTGGAGCGTGCAGCCAGCGGCCAGGATGGCGGCGGTGGCGATCAATGCGAGTCTGGGCATCTCAATGTCCTTGACCAGGCGTGCCGGCGCTGCCATCGCTGCCATCGTCATGGCCGCCGCCCGCATGGCCGGACGGGGCGGGCACGGGTGGCGACCCGGGCTTGTTCTTGGTCTTGCTGAACTTGCCGATCACGACGAAGAACATCGGGATCATGAAGATCGCGAGGAAGGTGGCGGTCAGCATCCCGCCGATCACCCCGGTGCCGATCGCATGCTGGCTGCCGGAGCCGGCGCCGTTGCTCAGCGCCAGGGGCAGCACGCCAAGGATGAAGGCGAGCGACGTCATCAGGATCGGGCGCAAGCGCAGGCGTGCCGCCTCCACCGCCGCATCGATGGTGCTCATGCCCTGGTCGCGCAGGTCACGGGCGAACTCCACGATCAGGATGGCGTTCTTTGCCGACAGCCCCACCGTGGTCAGCAGGCCGACCTGGAAGAAGACGTCGTTTTCCAGCCCGCGCAGGGTGGCGGCCAGCAGTGCGCCCAGGATGCCCAGCGGCACCACCATGATCACCGAGAACGGGATCGACCAGCTTTCATACAGCGCGGCCAGGCAAAGGAACACGACCAGGATGGAGATGCCGTAGAGCAGCGGCGCCTGCGAGCCGGACTGGCGCTCCTGGTACGACAAGCCGGTCCATTCGTAGCCGATGCCGTCGGGCAGCTTCGCCGCGATGGCTTCCATGGCGTTCATCGCCTGGCCGGTCGATTTGCCGGCCGCGGCCGCGCCCTGGATCTCGACCGCCGGGATGCCGTTGAAGCGCTCCAGCTTGGGGGAGCCATAGATCCAGTTCCCCGAACCGAAGGCGCCGAACGGCACCATGGTGCCGGACGCATTGCGCACGTACCAGGTGTTCAGGTCCTCGGGGTTCATGCGGAACCTCGGTTCGCCTTGCACGTAGACCTTCTTGATCCGGTTGTCGGTGTCGAGGAAGTTGTTGACGTATAGCGACGCCCAGGCGGTGGAGAAGGTCTGGTCGATGTCGGCGGCGGTCACGCTCAGCGCATTGGCTTTTTCGCGGTCGATATCGACCTTGAACTGCGGCGTGTCGTTCAGGCCGTTCGGGCGCACCTGCGCCAGCAGCGGGTCTTTGGCCGCGATGCCGAGCATCATGTTGCGCGCCTGCATCAGCTTGTCGTGGCCCACGCCGGCGCGATCCTGCAGCTCGAAGTCAAAGCCCGCGGCCGTGCCGAGTTCGGGAATGGAAGGGGGATTCAACGGGAACACGTTGGCGTCCGTGTATCCCGCGAAGTGCTTGAAAATCCGCCCGACCAAAGCGGGTGCCTTCAGGTTCGTGGACTCCCGCTTGGAGAAGTCCTTCAGCCGCACGAACACCAGGCCCGAGTTCTGGCCGCGGCCGGCAAAGCTGAAGCCGTTGACCGTCAGCACGGCTTCCACCGATTCCTTCTCGCTGTTGAGCAGGTACTCCTGCACATCCAGCAGCACCTTGGCGGTACGCTCCTGCGTGGAACCCACGGGCGCCTGCACCAGCACGAACATGGTGCCCTGGTCCTCTTCGGGCAGGAAGGCTTTCGGCAGCCGCACGAACAGGAAGCCCACCACCAGGATCACCATCAGGTAGATGGCCAGCCAGCGGCCCGAGCGCCGGATCACGTGCTCCACGCCGCCGTGGTACTTCTGCTGGCTCTTGGCGAAGGTGCGGTTGAACCAGCCGAAGAAGCCGGTCTTTTCGTCGTGGTGGCCTTTCGGGATCGGCTCGAGCATGCTCGCGCACAGCGCCGGCGTCAGGATCAGGGCCACCAATACGGACAGCACCATGGCGGCAACGATGGTCAGCGAGAACTGTCGGTAGATCGCCCCCACCGAGCCGCCGGAGAATGCCACCGGCACGAACACCGCCGACAGCACCAGCGCCACGCCCACCAGCGCGCCGGTGATCTGCTCCATGGCCTTGCGCGTGGCGTCGCGCGGCGACAAGCCTTCCTCGGCCATGACCCGCTCGACGTTTTCCACCACCACGATCGCATCGTCCACCAGCAGGCCGATGGCCAGCACCATGCCGAACATCGATAGCGTGTTGATCGAGAATCCAACCACCGACATCACCGCGAACGTGCCCAGCAGCACCACGGGCACCGCGATGGTCGGGATCAACGTGGCGCGCAGGTTCTGCAGGAACAGGTACATCACCAGGAACACCAGCACGATGCCCTCGATCAGCGTCTTGACCACTTCCTCGATCGACAGCGTGATGAACGGCGTGATGTCGTACGGATACTCCACCACCACGCCTTGCGGCGCGTAGCGCTGCAGGTCGGCCATCCTGGCGCGCACCGCCTTGGCCGTGGCCAGCGCGTTGGCGCCGGTGGCGAGCTGGATGCCGAAGGCCGCGGTCGGCTGGCCGTTGTACTTGGTGTCGAAGTTGTAGTTCTCGCCGCCCAGCTCGATGCGCGCCACATCCCTCAGGCGCACCTGCGAGCCGTCGGTATTCACCTTGAGCAGGATATTGCCGAACTGCGCGGGGGTTTGCAGCAACGTGGCCTCGGTGATGGTAGCTTGCAGCATCTGGCCCGGCACCGACGGCGTGCCGCCCAGGCTGCCGCCGGCAACCTGCACGTTCTGCGCGGCCACCGCGGTCCTGATGTCGATCGGGGTCAGGCTGTAGTTGTTCAGCTTGGTCGCATCGAGCCAGATCCGCATGGCGTACTGCGTGCCGAACAGCGTCACCGTGCCGACGCCGTCGATCCGGCTGACCGGGTCCAGCACCTTCGACGCGACGTAGTTCGCCAGGTCGTAGCGGCCCATGCTGCCGTCCTTGGACACAAAGGCAAGGATCAGCAAAAAGCTGCTGCTCGATTTGGTGACCTTGGTGCCCAGTTGCTGCACGGCCTGCGGCAGCAACGGGGTGGCCAGCTGCAGCTTGTTTTGCACCTGGACCTGCGCGATGTCCGGGTTGGTGCCGGCCGCGAAGGTCAGCGTGATGGTGGCGGTGCCGGAGTCGTCGCTGGTCGACGACAGGTACAGCAGGTGGTCCAGGCCGCTCATCTGTTGCTCGATCACCTGCGTGACGGTGTCTTCGACGGTCTTGGCCGAAGCGCCGGGATAGGTGGCGCTGATCTGCACGGCCGGTGGGGCAATCGTGGGGTACTGGGCAATGGGCAGCGTGGTGGTCGCGGCGAAGCCGGTCAGCATCAGGATGATCGCGATTACCCACGCAAAAATCGGCCGGTCGATAAAGAACTTTGCCATGAAGCTGGCTCCCGGTTATTGGGCGGGCGATGCTGCCGAGGCGGCGGAAGGCGCCGATGCCGCTGGCGCGCTGGCGGCAGGCATGGCCTGCGCGCCGGAGGCCGGCGGCGCCGGTACCTGGGCTTCGACCGGCTTGACCGTCATGCCGGGCTTGGCTTTTTCCACGCCGTTGACGATCACGCGATCGCCGGGCTGCAGGCCGCTGTCCACCACCCAGCCGCTGCCATAGGTGCCGGTGGTGACGATCTGGCGTTGCGTCACCTTGTTGTCCTGGCTGACGACAAGCACCACCGCCTGCCCTTTCGCGTCATGCGTGACGCCGATCTGGGGCACGACGATGGCCTTGTCGTTGACACCCTGGTCGATGCGCGCGCGCACGAACATCCCGGGCAGCAGCACGCGTTCCTTGTTCGGGAAGATCGCGCGCACCGTAACGGATCCCGTGCTCTGGTCCACGCTCACGTCGGTGAACTGGAGCTTGCCGGGCTGCGGATAGGCGCGCCCGTCCTCCAGCAGCAACGTGACCTTGGCGGCATTGGCGCCGGCGGTCTGCAGGCGGCCCTCCTGGATCTGGCGGCGCAGCCGCAGCCCCTCGACGCTCGATTGCGTCAGGTTGACGTAGACCGGGTCCAGTTGCTGCACCGTGGTCAGCAGCGTGGCCTGGCTGGCCTGCACGTAGGCACCCGGCGTGACCTGCGACAAGCCGCTGCGCCCGGTGATGGGGGACACGACATCGGTGTAGCCCAGGTTGATCTGTGCGGTTTCCACGCCGGCCTTGCCCGAGGCTACGTCGGCGACGGCCTGGCCCAGCGCCGCCACGGCGTTGTCGTAGTCCTGCCTGCTCACGGCGTTGGCCGCCACCAGGACCTTGTAGCGCTGGACCAGTGCGTTCTGCGTGCCCACGTTGGCTTGTGCCTTCGCCAGCGCGGCCTTGGCATTGTTGAGCGCCGCAATGTAGGGCGTGGGGTCGATCTTGTAGAGGCGCTGGCCCAGCTTGACTTCGTCGCCCTCGGTGAACTCGCGGCGCAGCACGATGCCGTCCACCCGCGCGCGCACCTGCGCCACCAGGAACGCGCTGGTGCGGCCCGGCAGTTCGGATATGACAGGTACGGTGGCCGGCTTGACGGTGACGACGCCGACCTCCAGTGTCGGCGGCGGCGGCGCGGCGGGCTTCTGTCCGCATGCACCAAGAATTACGGCAACCGTCGCGGCACTGATATGGCGAAAGGGAACCCGCTCGATGCGCATGAAGGGACCTCGGAATCGGTGGAAGTGGACTGGAAGCACCAACACGCGCATGCGCTGGCTGCCTGGCATGGGCAGGCAGGGCCGCTACATGGCACGGTGATCGAAGCAGCGCGGCGGCATTGGTGGTGCCGGCTGGCGCTTGGCAGGTGAGCAACTGCCGGCCCGGCCTTGCATGCCGGTTGGCGGTTGTCGTGGATCCGGTTACGAATGGGAGCCGGGATCGGGGCGCCAGCGATGGCCCGGAGTCTCGCGCGGCGTGTGGGAGACGCCGCGAAAGCTTGAATGCCTGACCTTGCCATGCCGCGTGGCGGGACGAGGGCGAAGAGGGTGGAGGAAGGTGATTTCCGCAAACTGGATGCGAGCCCGTATCAGTGCACTCATGCCAACCATTGCGCGATCACTCCGTCGCGTCGATGTGCACTGTGGCTTTTCCAGCACCGCCACAGCCGGCGAAAGGGTGCATCAGACCACTCTAGATCACTTGCATGACAAAGCAAGGAGCGTCTCGAAGTATCGCGTGCCGCACGGGCCTGGCCCGGATGTCGGCCACGCGGCGCGAGCACGGCCGCTAGCGGGAATACCTCCGCGTTGCGGAATAAAACCGGGGCGCCACGCGTTTACTCGGGTGGGCCAGGCTGAGTGGCGGCATTGCCCGATGCCGCTGCCATGCAGCCCGCCCACCAGGAGACCAACATGAAAGCGCTCCGTCTGGTTTCTGCCCTGCTGCTGGCCTTGATGGCGGTGGCAGCCTGTTCCTCCGATGGCGGTGGCGACGGGTCCGGCCGCTCCTCGGCCTCGCGCGATGGCAACCGCGGCACAATTGGCACCGGCGGCATGGGGGGAGGGGGATATTGATCCCCGCCCGGATGCTTGCGGATGCGCGCACCATGCCCTGTCAGCAGTGAGCTTTGGCGACGACATCGCGGTCTGGCTTCCGCAGCTGCGGCGCTATGCGCGCGCGCTCACCGGCGACGCGGCGTGGGCCGATGACCTGGTGCAGGACACCGCGGAGCGCGCGATTGCCCAGGGCAAGCGACTGCCTGCAGGCAGCCAGGCCCGGGCCTGGATGCTGACCGTGCTGCGCCACCTCTTTATCGATCAGTTGCGCCGGCGCCGCGAAGTGGCGGTGGACGCGGCCGATCCGCTATGGCAGCGGCACGCGGCCCCCGCCAGCGAAGTCGACGGGCTGATGCTGCGCGATGTGCAGCGTGCGCTGTACCGCCTGCCGCTCGAGCAGCGCGAGGTGCTGCTGCTGATCGTGCTGGAAGGCCTGCGCTACCAGGAAGCCGCCGCGGTCTTGCACGTGCCGCTGGGCACGGTGATGTCGCGCCTGTCCCGCGCCCGCGAGCATCTGCGCGCACTGCTGGCCGATGGCGCGGGCGGCTCTGGCGGGACCAGCGGGACTAGCGGGACCGATGGCACGGGTAGCGCTGGCGAGCGGCACGTGCCGCTAAGGGTGGTGAGGAACACGCCATGAACGATGACCGCGGTCCCGGCCCCACCGCTGACCCGAACGCCGGCGAACCCGCTCCCGACCTGGTGCGCCTGTGCGCACTGGTGGACGGCGAATTGCCCGAGGCCGAGGGGGCGGCCTTGCGCGCAGCGCTCGCGCATGACGCGCGGGCGGCGGAGCTGGCGGAACACTATGGCCAGCAGAACGCCGCGCTCAAGGCCTTGTTCCCGTTGCCGGCAGACCTGCGCTACGTGCTGGTCCGGGCGAGCATGCCGTGGTGGCGCCGTGCGCTTGCCGCCACGGGCTGGGTGGTAGCCGGCCTGGCCCTTGCCCTCGGCGTGGCATGGCTTCCCGGCGCCAGCGCGGACCCCAAGGCGTTTGCTCGCCGTGCCGACGCCGCCTATGTGGTGTTCGCGCCCGAAGAGCGCCATCCGGTCGAGGTGGCCGCTGCCGACCAGGCGCACCTGCGCGCCTGGTTGTCGCGCCGGCTCGCGCGTACGCTCACCATCCCCTCGCTGGACGAATACGGCTTCACGCTGCTGGGCGGGCGCCTGCTGGTGGGCGAGGCAGGCCCGGCCGCCCAGTTGATGTACCAGGACCCGGCCGGCGAGCGGCTCACGCTCTACATCACGCCGGCCGCACCCGCCCTGGCCACGCTTGGCGTGCTGCGCCAGGCGGATCGCCGCACCTTTTACTGGGTCAGCGGCGGGGCCGGCTATGCGCTCTCCGGCCAACTGCCCGAAGCGCGGCTGCGCACCATCGCCGGCGATGTCTGCGCTAGCCTGGGCGGCGATCCGCAGGCCTGGCAAAAGCATGGGAACGCGCAATGACGAAGGCATGCAGATGGAATAAACGGGGAGGCTGATCCGTTTACCCAACGCGGGAACGCGCGCCGCGCAAGCGCGCCAGCGGGTCCGGCAGGCAAACCGATGTGCCGCGGGACGCGGCTCGGGCAATGGCCCGGCACGTCGCAACGTCGGGCATTCGATTCCGGGATGACATCATGAGCAAGGCTCTGGGTGCCGTGGCCGCATTACTTGCCGGCCTTGGCCTGAGCGCGCCCGCGGCGGCACAGGAGGTGGCCGCTGACGCATGGAATGGCTATTCGTCGCCTTGCCAGCAGATGGCGGGGCAGGTGGAGATCGACGGCTACCTGCAACAGGTCGTGGGGCTGGCCTGCCTGCAGCCGGATGGCTCCTGGCAGATGGTGGATAGTTCGGGCGGCGCGGTGGTGTATTCGCAGCCGGCTTACTACTATGACCCTTGGTACTGGGCGCCGGTTGGCGTCGGGTTTGGCGCGAGCTTTATCTTTGTCGACCGCTTTCACCACAGGCACAACATGCACCGCGTGTTCCTGCCGCGCCCGGGCGGGGGCTTCCATGGCGGCTTCCATGGGGGTTCGCGCGGGTCCTTTGTCGGCGCGCCGCGCGGCGGCTTCCACGGCGGGTTCCATGGTGGCGGTGGCCATCATCACTGACGGGGGAGGGCGCCCAATGTGAATGCACCACAGGCGCTGCCACCGGATTGCTCGGCCGCGCGCTTCGCGCAGGCCCTGCGCAGCTTCGCCGCGGTGCTTGGCGACGACGCGGTATTGTCCGCGCCATCCGGCCTGGCCGCCTACCTCGATCCCTACTCGCCACTGCCCGATGACGATCCGGACGCCTTCGCGCCCGCCGCCGTGCTGCTGCCGGGCAGCGTGACGCAGGTGCAGGCGGTGCTGCGCCTGGCTAGCGCCGCTGGCCTGCCGCTCTGGCCGGTGTCGATCGGCCGCAACCTGGCCTATGGCGGCCCCGCGCCGCGCCTGCGCGGCACGCTGGTGCTGGACCTGCGGCGCATGAACCGCATCCTCGAAGTCAACCCGACGCTGGCCTATGCGCTGGTGGAACCGGGCGTAAGCTATTTCGACCTCCATGCCTATTTGCACCGGGAGGGCATCGCGCTGTGGGTCGATCCGCCGGCGGTGGGCTGGGGCAGCGTGGTCGGCAATACGCTGGAGCGCGGGATCGGCGTCACGCCCTATGGCGACCATGCCGCCATGCAGTGCGGCATGGAAGTGGTGCTGGCCAGCGGCGACATCGTGCGCACCGGCATGGGGGCGCTGGCCGGCGGCTCGGCCTGGCAATTGCACCGCGACGGCTACGGCCCCGGCCTCGACGGGCTGTTCATGCAATCCAATTTTGGCATCGTCACCAAAATGGGCATCTGGCTGATGCCCGCCCCGGAGACGGTCCTGCTGTGCCAGGCCAGCTTCGCCCGCGAAGCCGACCTGGAAGCCGTGGTGGAAACGCTGCGCCCGCTGCGGCTGGCCGACGTCCTGCACGGCCCGGCCGTGATCGAGAGCGCGGTGCGCTGGGCGGCCAGCGTGTCGGCGCGCCGCGACTGGCATGACGGCGCCGGCCCCATGCCGGTGGCGGCGCTGGACCACATGATCCGCGCGCTGGATATCGGCTGGTGGAACCTGCGTTTCGGGCTGTACGGGCCCCCCGCGCTGGTGCAGGCGCGCTGGCGCATCGCGCGCAAGGCATTCGGCGCCATCGACGGCGCGCGCCTGACAGCCTGGCCATACAGCGCCGCCAGCGTTGCCAGCCCACCGCCCGGCGGCGGGGCGGTGGGCCTGCTTGGCGTGCCCAGCCTGGCGGCCATGCGCATGCTCTCGTGGTGCGGCGGCGACGGCGCGCACCTGGATGTGTCGCCCCTGTGCCCGGCCACCGGGACCCACGCCATGCGGCAATACCAGCTCGTGCGCGAGCGCGCCGCAGCCTATGGCTTTGACTACTACGGCGGCTTTACCGCCGCGCCGCGCTGCCTGCACCACATCTTTGCCGCCATCTTCGATCGGGCCGACCCGGTGCAGCGCAGCCAGGCGCGTGCGCTTGCGCATCGCCTGGTGGACGAACTGGGCGCCGCCGGCTATGGCCTGTATCGCGCCCATCTGGACCTCATGGACAGGGTCGCCGCGCAGCAGGATTTCAACGGGCATGCCATGCAGGCGCTGGTGCAGCGGCTCAAGGATGCGCTCGATCCGGCGGGCATGCTGGCGCCAGGCAAGCAGGGCATCTGGCCCGCCGGGCATCCCTCCGCACCCGCTTGCGGTACCGATTGACAAGGCTGGTACCGTTCTATACCGTGGAACTTTGTGCGGATATGCCGCTGGCTTTCCTGGGC
Source organism: Cupriavidus sp. 8B (assembly GCF_054589115.1). NCBI lineage: Bacteria > Pseudomonadati > Pseudomonadota > Betaproteobacteria > Burkholderiales > Burkholderiaceae > Cupriavidus > Cupriavidus sp. 8B. The sequence goes on from NZ_BAAILO010000090.1 coordinate 15,227, forward strand.
CGATGATGCCGGCCTCGTTCCGCGCCGCGCCGCCGCCGCTCAGCTGTCCCCCCTTTCCTCACCTTTCCCGACCTTTTTCCTTCATGCCACGTAAAGCCGCCCAGCTCTCCGAAGCCGACAAGCATGCCGCCGAAGGCGGCGCAGTAGCCGTGGACCGGGCCTTGTTCGTGCTTTCCGCGTTCCGCCTGGGCGACACCACGCTGAGCCTGGTGGAGCTGGCCCAGCGCACCGGGCTCTACAAAAGCACGCTGCTGCGACTGCTGGCATCGCTGGAGCATGCCCGGCTGATCCTGCGCCATACCGATGGCCGCTACGGGCTGGGCCCGGAAGTGGCGCGGCTGAACTCGGTGTATTCGGCTTCGTTCTCGCTGGAGCTGATCGTCATGCCGGTGCTGCGCCAGCTGGTGCAGGCCACGCGCGAAAGCGCGGCTTACCACGTCGAGCAGGGCGAACACCGCCTGTGCCTGTACCGCGTCGACTCGCCCCAGCCGGTGCGCGACCATGCCAAGGCGGGCGAGCTGCTGCCGCGCAATCGCGGCGCCGGTGGCCGCGTGTTGCGTGCATTCAGCGGGGCGCGGGGGGAGATCTACCAGAAGATCCGGGAAGAGGGCGTCGCGGCGATGGTTGGGGATCGTCTCGCCGAGATTGCCGGCGTATCGTCGCCGGTGTTTGGCCCGGACGGTGAGCTCAAGGGCGCGCTGACCCTGACCTGCCCGACGCCGCGCTTCGACGAGGCCTTCCGTGCGCACGTCCTGCGGGCGGCCCGCGACCTGACCCTGGCGCTGGGGGGCACCTTCCCGTTTCCGGCCTGACCTGCCCCAGAGCGGTTCAAGAATAGGCTCCGGGCGCGGCGCTTGTTCCGTGATCCGAGGCCGGCGGACCGTCTGCCGGGAGCGACAGCCAGGACGATGCCCGGCTTGTCGGGGGTGCCCTGTCGGCGTCCGTGGCGATATCATGCGCCTTTGCGAAGTGGACCACGCAACCGGGCCTGCCTCTGAAGCCTCCCGTCAACGTCACCGGCAACACGGTATCTTCAAAGGAATTCCGTGCAGTTAGACCAGCAAACGATTGTCGTCGTCATGGTGGTGGTGTACGCCAGCACGCTGGCCATTTCGGTAGGCCTGCTCGGTGCCTTGCGGCCCAGCGCGGCCGGGCGCCTGTGGGCGCTCGGGCATCTGCTGGTGTCGGCGGCCGGGCTGGTGCTGGCGGCCAACGCTTCGGCCAGGCAGGTCTACGTCAGCGCGGGCGGGGCGGCTGCCTTTATCGCCGGCAGGCTGCTGATCTACCGCGGCGTGCGGGTGTACTTCGGCATGGCGCCGTGGGATCGCACGCTCGCGGTGGGTGTGACGGCGGCCGGGCTGGCGCTGGTTGGCGCCGCCGGCATGGCTGGCGGCCAGGCGCGCATGCATGTGATCGGCTACGGCAGCCTGGTCCTGGTGGCCGTGTTGACAGTCGTCACCTTGCTGCATGCCTACGATGGCCGGCGCAGCGTGGGCACGCCCCTGGTGGTGATTGCCAGTCTCGTTCACCTTGCGACGCACTTGGCCGGCTTTGCCGCCGGGCTGGCGGGCAACGTGGCCTCGGGGCCCTTCTATGCCAGCGGCGCCAACGGGATCTTGCTGCTGGCGCCCCTGGTGGCCACCTTGCTGGGCTTGTTCGGGTTTACGGTCATGGCCATGGAACAGGTCATCGCCACCAATGAGAACGGCGCCAGGCTCGATGCGCTGACGCGCCTGCTCAACCGGGGCGCGCTCGACAAGGCGGCCACCAGCCTGGTGGCGGCCTGGGAGCGCCACGGCCAGCCTTTGTCCTGCCTGGTGATCGATATCGACTATTTCAAGCAGGTCAACGACCGGCATGGCCACCATGCCGGCGACACCGTGCTCAAGCTGATCGCCGAAGCCATCGACAACTCGCGGCGTGCCTCCGATGTGGCTGGCCGCTACGGCGGCGAGGAATTCTGCATCCTCTGCCCGCATACCGACGAAGGCCAGGCCACCGCGCTGGCCAACCGGATCCTGAAAAAGGTGCGCGGCATTGCGCTGCCCGGCGACTCGGCGGCGTTCGCCAGCGTCAGCATCGGCGTGGCCGAGCTGCGGGGCGGGGCGGCGGGGGTGGAAGGGCTGTGGCGCGCCTTGTTCGCGGCGGCCGACCGGGCGCTCTATGCGGCCAAGGAGTTTGGCCGGGACCGCTATGCGCTGGCGTCCTGGATGGCGCCATCCACGCGCCCGGTGCCCGGCGACGTGGGCGACTCCGCCCACGTGCCGAGCCGTTAGGGCCGGTCAGGCTTGTTCCCGTTGCCGGGTCAGTGCTGCGCCGTCGGCACGTCCCGGGGCGGGTGGCCGTCGTAAGTCCAGATGTACTGGCGCGGGATCGGGCCCTTGTTGCGGCCGCCCTGCTGCGTCTGCTCCCAGGCGTGCGCCAGGATGCCAACCGAGCGCGACAGGCAGAACAGCCCGCGCGCCAGCGGCGCCGGGAAGCCCAGCTCCGCATAGATCACGGCCGTGGCGCCGTCGATGTTCATGGGAATCGGCTTGCTGCGGCCCGCGCCCAGTTCGGCTTCCACCGCGCGCGCAATGGCGGCGAAGCGGCCCGAGACCACACCATCCGCCGCGGCCTGGTCCACCAGCGCCAGCAGGCGCGGGGCGCGCGGGTCCAGCGGATGGAAGCGATGGCCAAATCCGGAGACGAACTTGCCGTGGTGGTCGCGGTAATCCGCCAGGGCGGCCTTGACTGCCGCATCCTGGCTCTCGCCGCCGTCGATACGGCGCGCCACATCCTGGTACAGCTCCACCGCCTGCTCGCCGGCGCCACCGTGCACATCGCCCAGCACGTTGACGGCCGAAGCCATCGCATTGTTCAGGCCCACGCCGCAGGTGGCGGCCATGCGGGCGATGGCGATGCTGGGTGCTTGCGGGCCATGGTCCACCGCCGACATCAGCGCGGCGTCCAGCAGCTCGCCTTGTCCGCGCGCCGGCAGGTCGCCGCGCAGCATCAGCCAGATCATCTGCGCGAACGACACCTGGCCGATCAGCTGCTCGATGGGATAGCCGCGGTAGCGGATCTCGCCGGGCTGCATGTCGATGATCTCGGTGCGCCACCAATCCTGGGACAGCCGCTGGCCTTCGTTGATGTCGTTGATGTCGGTGTTTGCCTTGGTGGGGTCGCTCATACCGCACGCTCCTTTTGCAGGGTTTCGATGTCCGCCTCGCCATAGCCGAGCTGGGCGAGGATCTCACGGGTGTGCTGGCCGAGCTCCGGCGGCGGGGTGTCGACCGACGGGGCTTCGCCATTGAGCTTGAAGCCCGTGCGCACCAGCCGGATGTCGCGGCCTACGCCGGGCACGTCGGCAAACTCGCCGATCATGCCGCGCCCGCTCACCTGCGGGTGGTCCAGCGTTTGCGGCACGCTGTAGACCGGGCCGGCCGGCACGCCCGCCTCGTTGAACAGTTTCCACCACGCATCCGCGGACTTCTTCGCCAGCTCCGTCTCCAGCTCGCGCGTCAGCTCGGCCCGGTTGGCCAGCCGCGCCTGGCGCTGGGCGAAGCGCGCATCGGTGGCGAGCTCCGGGCGGCCCACCACGCGGCAGACGGCCTCGAACTGCTCCTGCTTGTTGGCGGCGATATTGATCAGGCCCTCGCCGGTGTGGAAGGCGCCCGACGGGCTGGCCGTCATGTTCTCGTTGCCCATCGGCGCCGGGGTCTTGCCGGCGATCAGGTAGTTGGACACCACCCAGCCCATGGTGGCAAGGGTGGCTTCCAGCATCGACACGTCGATGAAGTAACCCTCGGTGCGCCGGTGATCGGCCAGCGCGGCGGCCACGGCAAAGGCCGCGGTGATGCCGCCGATGGTGTCGGAGACCGGGTAGCCCACGCGGTAAGGTGCGGTCTGCGGGTCGCCGGTGATGCTCATCACCCCGGACATGCCCTGGATGATCTGGTCGTACGCCGGCAGGTCCGACAACGGGCCGTCCTGCCCGAAGCCGGAAATGGCGCAATAGATCAGCTTGGGATGAATCTGCTTGAGCGCATCGAAGCCCAGCCCCAGGCGGTCCATCACGCCGGGGCGGAAGTTCTCCACCAGCACGTCGGCGCTCTGCACCAACTTGCGGAACACTTCCTTGCCGCTCGCGTGCTTGAGGTTGATGGTGATGGAGCGTTTCCCGGGGTTCTGCGCCAGGAAGGACACGCCCATCAGCCGGCTGTTGAGTTCGGTGTCGGCGCCCAGCTGGCGGGCGAGGTCGCCGGTGCCGGGCGTTTCCACCTTGATCACCTCGGCGCCCATATGGGCCAGCTGGTGGCAGCAGAAGGGCCCGGCCAGCACGTTGGTGAGGTCGAGGACGCGGATATGGCGTAGCGGTTTTTGCATGGCGAGGCTTTGAGGTGTCGGTGCCGCGGCGCGCCGCAGTGGCGAAGCTGGCCGCGGCGGGCCGCGAAGGCGTTACTCTACCTTGGCGCCGGACTGGCGCACGAGGGCGCCCCAGCGGGTGTTTTCAGCCTTGATGAACGCGGCCAGGTCTTGCGGGGAGCCGCCACGCGGCTCGCTGCCTTCCTCGCGCATCTTGGCGATGGTATCGGGCTGGGCGATGGCCTTGTTGATTTCCTCGTTGACGCGCTTGACCACCTCCGGCGGCGTGCCGGCCGGCGCCACCAGCGCCTTCCAGTCTTCCGCCTGGAAGCCGGCATAGCCACCTTCGATCACGGTCGGCACGTCAGCCAGCAGCGGCAGGCGCTTGGCCGAGGTCACGCCGAGTGCGCGCAGCTTGCCGGCCTTGATCATCGGCAGCGCGATCGGCGGCGTGGCGAAGTAGAAGTCCGTCTGGCCGCCCAGCAGGTCGGTCAGCGCCGGCGAGGCGCCCTTGTACGGCACATGCAGCATCTTGATGCCCGTGCGCCGCGCGAACATCTCGCCCGTCAGGTGGCCCACGGTCCCCGTGCCGGCCGACGCCATCGAGAGCTGCTTGCCCTTGCCGGCGGCAACCAGGTCGGCCAGGTTCTTGTACGGCGCATCCTTGCGCACGATCAGCACCAGCGGCTGCGCGGAAACCAGCGCCACCGGGGTGAAGTCCTTGACCGCGTCGTAAGGCATCTTGGGGTACAGCGTGGGATTGATCGCCAGGTTGGCGGTCTGGCCCATGCCGAGCGTGTAGCCATCCGGGCGGGCTTTGGCCACCGCGTCCATGCCGATATTGCCGCCCGCGCCGGCGCGGTTTTCCACCACCACGTTCCAGTGGGTGGTCATGCCCACCTTGTTGAACACCAGGCGTGCCATGACGTCGGTGCCGCCGGCCGGGGGGAAGGGCACCACCAGGCGCACCGGCTGGCTCGGATAGGTGTCCGCGGCAGCAGGGATGGCGCCTGCGGCGAGCAGGGCTCGGATGGGGGAGCGTTTCATTGTGTCTCCGAATTGGGATGGTGCTGGGCACCGCCGGATGGCTTTTTGTGTTCTGTACAATAGAACTACAGTCTTACTTAGGGAATTTATGCGAGAGGATAGGAGGGGGAGGGGGGGATGTCAAGGGTTTGGGGTTTTGGGGGATTTTTTGGGGCGGCGTTGGCTTTTGCACCCAAGTGCCATACGACATCCCCCTGCGGGGGCTGCCGGTCACTCTTCTTTGCGCGGCAAAGAAGACTAACGAGAAGAAAGCCGCCCTGCCGGGGGCAGAGCAATAAGGCTGTTTGGGCCTCGGTGGTTGCGTCGTACGGCCCCGAGTGTTGGCTAGCGTGTCCTACCGGCCTGGAGGTCATTGTAACTGCATGACCTATGGGTTACGTGGTGGGGCCCCTGACCTCGTGTGCGGTGCGCGTTCGGCCATCTGCCGTTCGCGGCGCGAGGGGCTGCGCCGTTTCGGGTGTGGCTGGTTTCGTGGTTTTGTCTCGGAGGGCAAGCG